>JAFAVN010000261.1 GCA_019242435.1 Verrucomicrobiota bacterium
GCAGTTATCTCTTTTAGAGATTAAAAAATGAATATGGAGCTCAGACACCTACGTTACTATCGCGCGGTCGCTGAAGAGCTCAGTTTCACTCGGGCGGCCGCGCGGCTCCGAGTAGCCCAGTCAGCGGTCAGCGCCCAGATCCGGGACCTGGAGAGTGAGCTCGGAGTTCTGCTGCTGGAGCGAAGCCGGCGCCGGGTCCAGCTCACTGCCGCCGGCGCCGCGTTTCTGGAGGCAAGCGGTCGTATTTTGCGCTCGGTCGAGGAGGCTTCCCGTCAGACGAGACGCATTGGGAATGCAGGTTACGGTTCGTTAGCTATCGGCTTTATCGGGTCGCAAAGTCATGAGTGGATGCCGCGCGTTTTGAAACAGTTCCGATCTGAATTTCCGGAAGTAGAAGTTTCCCTGATGGAAATGCACCCTTCCCAACAGCTTGAGGCGCTTTTAGACAGGAGGTTGGACGTCGGTCTGGTAGGCCCGATCTATGGGAAACCGCCTCCTGGACTGTACTTAGAATGTTTTGCCGAAGAGTCTCCGGTGGCCGGAATGCCGAGCGATCATCCTTTGGCCCGGAAACCGGCTGTCGCTGTGAGGGAGCTCCGGAACGAGCCATTTATTTTTACCTCTGAGAAAAATTCACCCAATTATCGATCTTGGGTCTCTTCCATGTGCGACCGAGCCGGTTTCACTCCTCGGGTAGTCCAGGAGGTCGATCGAGCCAGAACCGGCGTTCAATATGTGGCCGCCGGTTTCGGCATCTCTATCTTCGCCGAGCATATTTCTCGCTTGCCGGCGCCGGGCGTGCGTTTTGTTCCGTTGGCACCTCCGGTGCAAAAGATGCGTTATGGAGTAGCTTGGCGGCGAGCCCCCGTTGAAAAGGTGGTGCTGCGTTTTGTCGAATATATCAAGCAGCAGTTCGGGCGAGGGCGCTAAGTGATCACGCCGGCTTCCTTGAAACTGAAATAGCCGGAACCGCCAGGCCGAGGTAAGCCGATGATTACGTGGTCGAGGAGAGAAATCTGCAGAACGCGCGCGGCTTCCACCAGGCGCCGAGTCAGGCGAAGATCCGCTTCGCTCGGGCTCGGATCTCCCGAGGGATGGTTATGTACCAGAATGAATGCGTTGGCAGATTGGGTGATACAGGGTTTAAAGATCTCCCTGGGGTGGGCCAGACTTTCATTCAGGCTTCCCTTTGAGATCTCCTGAACACTCAGCAAACGTTGCTTTGTATCCAGGAGAACCGCTTGGAGGGATTCGCGATCCAATAGACGCATCTCGGGTCCAAGCAGTTCCTCGATGGCCGCAGGTGAATCCACTGTTTTGCCGAAGAACCGTTCCCGGGCGAGACGAGAGCCAAGGGCGAAAGAGGCAGCAAGTTGAATTGCTTTCGCGGAGCCGACACCATGGATCTTAGCTAATTCCTGTACCGGCGCCCTCGCCAGTGCGGCAAATGAACCAAATTGCCGCAGCAGGCGATCTGCCAAGGCTATGGCATTTATTCCTTTGGTTCCGGTTCGGAGGAGGATGGCAATCAGTTCGGAATCGCTCAGCGCAGAGGGACCGCGTGCGAGCAATTTTTCTCGTGGACGTTCATCGATAGGGAGCTCGTGGATGGTAGCGGTGGAAAGGTCGTGGCACACGCGGCAGGTATAACATACGTAAAACAAGTTTTGAAGTCGTAAAGCGGTTCCCGCGGTGCCCCCATTCAAGAGTGCCAAGTCCCAGGTCGGTAGGGCGAGGCTCCCCCGGTGCCTGAAATGCTTCCGAAGCGATTTTTTGTCTTCTTGGCGCTGACGAGTTACATCAATGCACCGCCGAGCCGGTTACTCGTTGCGTACCATTTTCTTGATCGAAATTGGTCACTAATAAGCTTCGGAAATCGGCAGCGCGGGGAGTGCGCGATGATACGCGACTCGGCCGGCTTTCCGGCGTAGAGGCAGCGCACGATCCGGCGCACCAGCACTTCTGGAAGGGTTCTTTTATTGAGCAGCAGCCTCACCCTACCGACTTTGAGCAACTGCGCCTGTGTCGATGCCCGTCGGCACCGATTCGGCCGGAGCGAATGCCTGCCCTTACGCCGCTACGGCGAATTGGTCAACGGTGTTGGCCAGGAAATCGCCAACGTCATGCAGGGCCAGGGTATACTTATTAACGGGCAACTGCTTAAGCTCGCTTTGAGCCTCGACTACCAACTTTTTGGTGGCCTCAACCGCTCGCTTCAAACAGCCTCGATCGATCACTTCTTTTCCGATCTGGGCCAACTCCTTTTCGTCGCTGCGGAGAAGTACTTCATTTATCTGCGCATGTTCGCGCCGGTCAGTTCTCTCCAGGAAATAGAGCACTGGCAATGTGAGTTTTCCTTTTTTTAGGTCAGTGCCGAGATCTTTGCCGGCACTTTGAGATGATCCAACGAGATCAAGACAATCATCATAAACTTGGTACGCAGTACCGAGTTTGGAACCGAATAATTTGAGGGAAGTGATTGTTTCGGGACTGGCGCCGCTGATCAGAGCGCCCAAGGCTCCGGCGACGGCAAATAAGGCCGCCGTTTTCATCTCGATGATCCGAAAATATTCTGTAATCGAGAGATTCACGTCATGCCGGCGTTGAGTCTGAATAATCTCGCCGGAACAGACATCCTTGGCGGCATGAGCTACCTGGCGGCAAATCTCATGGTTGGAAAACCCGGTTGCGAGTTTCAAGGCATGAGCAAAGAGAGCGTCTCCCAGCAGGACGGCGAGGGCATTGCCCCATTTTGCGCTGGCGGTGGGCTGGTCTCTTCGAAGCTCGGCACCGTCCATGATATCGTCGTGGACCAAGGATGCTAAGTGCACCAGCTCAATGATGACGGCCAGATCAACATGGCCGGAGGTAATGTCGCCGGTGGCGCCCCCGGCGAGTATCGCCAGCGCCGGCCGGAGTCGTTTCCCGCTACTTCCGCACGCATACGCGACGTAACCTTCGATCTCGGGATCGAAAGCGGAGACCTGCTCCTTGATGCGTTCTTCGACAGCA
>JAFAVN010000310.1 GCA_019242435.1 Verrucomicrobiota bacterium
GGCAGAGCTTCGGGCTGCCCCTGTGGCTGGCGGTCATATTAGGAATTGCCACAGGTTCGCTGGCCGGCCTGCTCAACGGATTGGCCATCGTCTATCTCCGAGTTCCCCCCTTGATTGTAACCTTAGCTACCCTCGCAATTTATCGCGGTCTCTCTCTCGGGATCAGTGAATCTCGTTCAGCAAACGGATTCCCAGACGCTTTCGCCTTTTTTGGCAGCGGCGAGGTATTCGGACTTCCCGTCCAGCTGTACCTGCTTATCGCCATATTGATTGTCAGCGCCATCGTTTTGGCGGCTACGCCTCTCGGGCGCTGCCTTTACGCGATCGGTAATAATGAGACGGCTGCGCGGTTCGCGGGTATAGCGGTCAACCGGGTGAAACTATTCGCCTACACGTTCAGCGGTTTCATGGCAGGTATCGCCGGATTCATTTTCACATCGCGAGTTACCAGCACGCGAGCGGACGCCGCCACCGGGCTGGAACTGGACGTCATTGCGGCCGTGGTTTTCGGCGGCACCAGCATTATCGGCGGCAGAGGAACCATTCTAGGAACGGCCCTAGGCGTTCTGACGATACAACTGCTGAAAGACGGGCTCCAACTCTCCGGATTCCGAGGCGAGGCCACTGTCATCCTGATCGGTACTGTTCTGATCCTTTCGATTTTGCTCAACCAGCTGTTGGAAAGATACTTGCTTTCCGGGCGGCGGTTGACCAAACCCACCCCATCCCCCACCCAGACATGAAACCACCCAAACCCCACTTAATTAAAACGATCCTCGCTTTAGGTACTATCATCGGCGCCTCTGCGTTTGCTGCAGATACGGCTTACAATGGAGGACAGCCTACCAACCCAAAAGATTTAAAAGGTAAGAAGGTCATCTTAGCTGATATTCCCAAACTGGTTGGGATCGGCTATTTCAATGCCACCGCCAAAGGGATAGCCGATGCCTGTGCGGAGATGACTAAAAACGGCGTCCCAACTGATGTCACTACGGATGCGCCCACCGAAGGCGATATTCAGAAACAGATCGAGTTCATCGATAACGCTATTTCCAAGGGAGTGGACGGCATCTTCTTTGCCGCCAACGATCCGGTAGCAATCTCGCCCGTGCTCCGGAAGGCGCTTAAAGCAGGGATCCATGTCATCGGCTACGACGCTGAGTCACAGCCTGATGCTCGCGAGTGGTTCGTACAGATGTGCACCCCGGATGCAGTGGCGAAAGCAGATATCGACTGCCTGGTTGCGGAGATCGGGAAAGAAGCAGATTTCGCCATCGTAACCAGCTCGATGACTGCCGCCGGCCAGAACGCTTGGATCGCCGAGATCAAAAAGTATATCGCTTCTGCCTATCCGGGCCTTCACCTGGTCACGATCCTTCCCGCTGAGGAAGATCAACAACTGGCATTCAAAGTCACTGGTCAGATCATCAAGGCCTACCCGAATGTTAAAGGCATCATTGGTCTCTCCAGCGTTGCTTTTCCGGGAGCCGCAGATGCGATCACCCAGGCCGGGTTGATCGGCAAGATCGCGGTAGTCGGCCAGTCGACCCCCAATCAGATGAAACCCTTTATTAAGAACGGCGCCGTCAAAAGCGACGTTTTATGGAATCCGGTCGATCTGGGATACGCCGCCGCCTATGTGATGCGGGCGGTGGTCGATGGCAAACTTAAGCCCGGGGATACGGAGGTGGAGTGTGGCAAACTAGGCAAACTAAAGATCATCAATGGAAGCCAGGTGCTGCTTGGCCCGCCGACGGTGTTTACGAAAGACAACATCGATCAGTATGATTTTTAGCTAAGCCGTACGGCTACCATCGAGGCGAGGCGCGCCCACCGTGCCTCGCCTGTTTGTTTGGACAACGATGGGTGGCAAAACGGCACTTGGAAGGGAGCCGCTTTGGCGTGGGAAAACGCAGCTTTGCGCATTTTGCACAGCGTTTTTTCCTATGCTGCGCATGTTTACCGGCGGCTCCGCTCCACGCACGGGAAGGTCAGGCTTCTTCGCCGGTCAATCCTCCGGATACTCGATTCTCTCCGCCGCGGCGACCAGCTTATCGTAGAGCGGGCGCAAACCCTCCGAAATAATGCGTGTCCCTCCTAGAACCGGCATGAAATTATGATCGCCAGACCACCGGGGGACGATATGCAAATGGAGGTGAGAATCCACACCTGCACCGGCTGCTATACCCAGGTTGAACCCGATGTTGAACCCTTCCGCTTTTACCACCTCTCGCAGCAACCGTTTCGCATAAATCGAGAGATCCAAGAGTTCGCATCTTTCAGCCGAGGTCAGCGCTTCTAAATCCCCTACTTTTCGGTATGGCACCGCCATTAAATGCCCTACTGAATAAGGATACAGATTCATGAGCAAGAACCCGCTCTTTCGCCGGTACACCACAAAATGCTCGGCGTCATTCGACGCGCGAGCCGCCGCCTCCAGGAAATCGGGTGTCAAATGGCGCCGCTCAAAATATTCAACCCGCCAGGGCGCCCACAGAGATTCGGACCAGTCTTTGTAATCGTTCACAGAGAAAGAAGCTAAGAGGCAGAATCTAGAGTCTACGCGGCCAAGAGCAACCGTGAACCCCCCGGCGACAACGGGCACTCCCGGCCGACTAGATTTTAGATTCTGACTCTTAGCTTCTTTCTAGGACATCGACGATGTCCGCTCCCTGTCGGGCCGGTCTTCCGCGTTCCTATTGCGATCAGCACTTGTATCGCCCGGATCGAACCTCACCACATTCAGAGGCAAATGCGCTAACGTATCTGATAGACAGGCCTGGTAAGGGACTTCCACCCCGGGTCTATACTCTTGCAGCTCCTTAGTCGCCTGGGCAAGACTGTGAACTTGCCAATCTTTACGGCCGTGGCCCAACAGCTTCGCGCCAGTGTGCCAGAGAACAGAAATAAAAATCGCCGTTTCTTGCTCAAACCGCAATTCAATAGAACAAGTTGACCGCTGCAGATATAAAGCACCGTCGTCTCTGACCACTTTAATCTCCCTGCTGATCGAGCAACCAATTCTGTTCACGGAACAGCCTCCTTGATAACGGCCAAAAACAATTCCGCGGATTTTACATCCATTTCCGCCCCGACTATGGGTAAAGCTAATCTCCTCATAGCGCCAATCTCCGGCGATCTTAGTGACTAGTTTGGGCAATTCAACCCTAAACACCCCATAAATAGCCCTAAATACCTGATAAATCTATAATGAACGTGCCCGAGTCGCGTCACTGGGTAAGCTAATTTTCCTGTTTAGCTCGTGTAAGACCACTTCTGCAGCTCGACGGCCGGCGTCCACTTCGGCCAACTGTAAGATGATTTCGTCCATACCCTTAATCATCGACGAACGAGCGGATTCGCTTCGGTAGAGCTCCCAGACCGCATCCGCTATACTGGTGGGACGTGCCTGATGCTGGATAAATTCAGGAATCATCGTGCGTCCCGCCAGAATATTTGGCATTCCCAAATGCCGCACCTTCACCAGGAGACGTCCCGGGATAAAGGTCAGCCACGAGACTTTGTACAAAAGCACGAAAGGAAATCGGAAAAAACTCGCCTCCATCGTAGCGGTACCGGAAGCGACCATCCCAACCGCCGCCCGCTGCATCAGCCCGGCAGCATCGTGAACAGCGATGGGTATTCCCGCAAAGCCTTTGGCTTTCGCTGTTTTCTTTATCAATGCAGCCATCTTCTCGCTGGCAGCTGATGCCTCGAAACGAAGGGATGGATCCTTCTTTCTCAGAATCGTCGCCGCTTCCAACATAATCGGAAAGATTCGGCGGACCTCTCTTTCCCGGCTACCCGGGAGCAACCCGATCAGCTTTGGATCGCGGCCCCCTAGGATCCGGCGCTTCTCCAATCGCGCAAGCATCGGATGCCCCACGAACTCTGTCCGCAAGCCACTCGCTTCGTAAAGCGGCTTCTCAAAAGGAAATATGCACATCATTAAATCCAGGAACTTCGCCATTCTAGGAATTCGACCTCGGTTCCAAGCCCAAACCTGCGGGCTGATGTAATAAATCTTCTTTTTTCGGAAGCCCTTTCGATGAAGATAACTGGCCAACCGGAGATTGAACCCCGGATAATCAACAAAGATCACCGCGTCGGGCTGTAGCTGGGCGATCTCGTGAAACATCCGGTAAAACTGCGTGCGAAAATACGGGTACTTCATCAAGACATCCCACAGCCCGAGCACCGCTTCCTGGGTCCACTGGAAGATGTAGGATCCCCCCACTTCCCGCATCATCGGACCGCCCGCCCCATAAAATTCAATATCGGGAACCAGCCCAAGCAGCTCTTTCATCAGCGCTGCGGCATGGGCGTCGCCACTAGATTCACCAGCAATAACGTAAAGCTTCACGTTACAAGATTGTTAAGGCCTCTCAGATTCTTCGAACCGTCCGTACACTAACGTGGCCCGTCTCAGGTACGACGAACTTTTTTAGCTCAATCTCAAGATAACCGAGATTGAACTTAACCATAAGATGATCCGCCAGCTGCGTTACCAGTGTCTCAATGAGCCGGTACTTACCAGCTGCCACAAATGCGGAAATTTCAGAGGCAACGGCGGAGTAGTCCACCGTCCTGGCGAAATCGTCCCCCAGGTCGGCGAATCGCTCAAAAATCCGAAACCGGATCGTGATTGCCACAGTTTGGGCCGAAGCGCGTTCTTCATCCGGTACCCCGATATGTGCGGTCACCTTTTGATCCAAAATCTCGAATACCTCGTCTTCGTCTTGTCGTGGTACCTCTAAGAGCGTTTGTAAATCCCGTAAATCGCTCACAATCACCGCCGGGCCGGCCCCAGCCAGCTTTTCCAGTGTATCGAAACCGGTTAGTACTGCGATCGGGAGAACGCCACCTTTCTTGGCCGCCGTGATATCGTGAGCCATATCCCCGACAAAAGCAGTTCCAGCCGGATACAGATGGTTTTCGTCAAGGACCCGCTTGATCTCCTGTTCCTTGTCGACAACTCCGACGTATGTTCGACGGATGTAATCCTTCAAACCCAGGTTTTTCATCTGAACCTGGAAATGATCTGCATGCATAGTACTCAGCACATAGAGCTCCCGGCCCGATTGGCGGCAGAACTCCAGAAATTCTCGCACCCAGGGCAGAAGATTCACTTGTTCCCGGTGCACTTGGAATCGCCGGTGATAAACGGCATCAATCTTTTCTAACGGAACTTCGGGCAAGAACCGCTGGTAGAATCGAGTCAGCGGCAAAACAAACTCCGCCCGAAAGATGGCTCGGGAAAGTTCAGCTCGACCAAACTCACGAAATACGTCGTTGGTCGTGTTGAATACGGCATCCAGGTCGTCAACGACCGTGCCGGACCAATCAAGAATGATATCCTTGATCATGGGGAATCCCTTAGCTTTCCCAGTTGGAAAATGCCCAGCTATTTTTCGGCCGGCTAAACTTAACCGACCGAAAACCGGATCTCCCGTACGAGTTTTGAGCCAAATCGCACCCTGACCTTTTCCAGAATCATACCTTTCCATTGGCGATTCAGCTCGTAAAGCACGGTCGGCTGTAAAACCGAAATATAGAGGACTCCATTGACCAGACGCGCCGGACGGGAGTGTTGGGCAAAAAAATCCCCTACGATCTCGTCCCAGGCGGCCAGCATCTCCTCCTCTCGCAGCCGATTTTGCAGCCCGAGTTTCGCGGCAACTTGAGCAATGATCTCTCTTACCGGAACAAACCGATCCGGTGCCGCCGGCTCAATCGAAAAACCACGCCACTCAGCCATGGCCTGATCGCGCGGCTTCTTCTTCATCATCCAAGTTGCACCCAGCGCATCAATTCGCGGGCCGCGATAGCCCACTATCCCCCGTCGCTCCCGATCGCCTCAACCGGGCAACCCTCCATAGCTTCCTTGCAGAGCGCTTCCTCCTCCGGATTCTCAGGTTGCTTATGCACGTACGAATGGCCTCCGTCGTCGTCCCGGGTAAAGTTAGCAGGAGCGGTTTCGCGACAAAGATCGCAGTCGATGCACTGGTCATCGACGTAAAATTTCCCAACCACATTTTGTGGATATTTATTCGCAACGTCAGCCATAAATCCAAATCGCTCTCTATTCTCAATGCTGAACGGGATAATCCCCGC
>JAFAVN010000426.1 GCA_019242435.1 Verrucomicrobiota bacterium
GTCTACCAAGCCGAAAAAGGACAAGGACGGTAACTACGTTTACGAAAAGAACGCAGACGGTACCGATAAGGATTACACCCTCACCTATGCTCCGACTAGCGCGACAGACAAAGGGAGCGACCCCAAGAACCCTACCGACACCTTCGAGTTTCATCACAATGCGTTATCGGTGATCGCGCCTCACGGATTCAGCTTTGTATTGGTGCAAGCCTGTATTGCCATCCTGATTCTAGTCGGATTCGAATCGATCACCTCGATGGGCGAAGAAGCGAAAAACGCGAAGCGGGATGTCCCTAGAGCAGTCCTGCTGTCGCTCGCAATCCAAGGGGTAATTTGTTACTTGTTCGAATACTTCGGAGCAAACTATCTCCTGAATAGCGGATACACGGCAACCATGGCCGCGGCGTCACCAGCCCCGATCGGGGACATGATGCAGATCGTTGGTACCTGGGTCTTTGGCAGTCCCCAGGCCGGATGGTGGTTCATGTTCATTCAAGCCATTACCGTATTTCTCGCTCTGATCGGTACCACGCTCGCCTGTATCAATACCGGGGCACGCGTTACCTATGCCATGGGCCGCGACGACGAACTCGCCGGGAACCTTGGCGTCCTCCATCCGAGGAACCTCACTCCTTATCGGTCGATTTGGACGCTCGCGATCATCTCGATCATTATCGGGATCTTCGGCGTTATCTTCTACTTTTGCGGCGGCGCTGCGCAAACGACGGATACTATCAACAGCCTACCGAAAAACATCTGGTACGCGTTTGGCGTTTGGCCGCATGACATGGCAGTCAACATGCCGCAGAGTCTGCTGATCATCACCCTTACAAGCAATTTCGGGACGTTCCTGCTTTACATGATGACCTGCGTCCTCGCTATCGTGGCCTTCCATCAGCACCATACCTTCCACGGGTTCAAGCATGTGGCGGTGCCGGTCTTCGGCCTGGTGGCAAATTTGCTGTGCATGCTGTTCTACTTGATCGGGCCTTTCTCGGTTACCGGTATGAGCTTCAAAGAACCGTACATCGCACTAGGGATTGCTGCGGTTTGGGGGATTTACGGTGCAGTCTACTTTGTAGGTGCGAGTAAGAAGAAGGCGAAACCGGTGTTGGTTCCCTCGGGGGCATAGGGGCGCATACCACCCATGGCATCGCTGCAAGCCGGTGCTGGTATGATCTGCACCGGTTTGCGGTCTTCGCGGCGGACCGGCCGATCTGGCCAGGAAAGCCAGTAATTTCGGCTGGGGAAAGAATCAATCAGATCCTCAAAATCAAAAGTTGCGAGCTTCCGCTAGGCGGAAGGTCGCAAAAAAATGCGGTGGGATTGAGAGCATAAGCGCTGCCTTTTCACGCGACCAATCTGGGGCGAGGACAGGGTATGTTGGACGCAATTCAAACAATTGCAGAAACTTGCAGTCCGCAAGCGTCAACAATTTGTGGGACATGCTGCGCAGCTGGTAAGCTTCCTGCTCAATATTCGTCCTCGGGTGCGCACAGCCTGTTAGTGTCACTCTAGATGTCCTTAACCACTTAACCATGATGGTTTGAGCGCTGTCGCTCGAGCCGCTTGCTTGATCCTTGAAAAAAAATCACTTCATGAGGGGCCTAGAACGGTTCGGCGCACCTGCTGCCTTGGGGCTGCTGCTGTGCATTTCAAGCTTTGGGACGGAAGTATTTGGCCAGACTGTATCAACAACGCCAACGCCGGCGACGGATGGAAAGGAAACGAAAAAGGTCGAAACTCCACCCAAACCACCCGAACCTCGATTCAAAATCTATGGTTGGATTGAGGGGGGAATTACCGGAAATCCGGCCTCCCCAATCGATAACCATAACTTCGGACATTTGTATACTGATCGGGCGAACGAGCCGCTGTTAAACCAGATGTCTATCGTGGCAGAGCGAGCTCTGGACCCGAATGCTACCGGATTCGATTGGGGTTTCAAGGCTTGGTTCATGTTCGGAAGCGATGCTCGTTATACGAAGTCGATGGGTTTTCTCGACCTCGTTACCAACAACCGGATGCAGCCGGACTTTCCCGAGGTTTATGTCAGTGCGCATATCCCGATTGGTTCGACCGGGGGACTGGATCTCAAGGTAGGCAAATACGCTGATCCGATGTCAGCTGAGACAATTGATCCACGGAATAACGTTTTCTATTCTCATAGCTACATCTTCAACTTTGGTGTGCCCACCACGGACACCGGTATTCTTGGGGTGTTTCACCTCAACAAGTACATCGATATCTACGGAGGCATTAACCGGGGTGCAAATGTCACTTTCAAAGACAACAATAGCTCACTGGCTTTCGAGGGAGGCATTGGACTAAACCTTTTAGATGGAAATCTCACCTCGGTAGCATTGACTCACATCGGCCCGGAAAATCCGGGGAATAACCGAGACTACCGTTTTTATAACGACTGGACCACTACCTGGAAGGCGACCAAGGCACTGACGTGGATCACCGACCTGAACTTGGTTTATGACCAGTTGGGCAGTTCTTGGGGTGGCGGTTTCGCTCAGTATTTCACTTACTCGTTAAATGATTGGCTGACCCTAGGGATGAGAGCTGAGATCTGGAGAGACGAGAAGGGCTTCTATGTTGCCCAATTCCGGGCCAACAATGATTTTATCCACTTGGAGCGAGGTGACCCAACCGCACCTGACCCGAGCACTTATTTCGGTGGCGATACCACCTACTTTGAAATCACCTGGGGAGTGACGGTCAAACCACCGGTACCAAAGCCGTTGTCCGCTTTACTCATCCGGCCTGAAGTTCGGTACGACCGCGCACTGACTGACGCCTTCGCCCCTTTTAATCAACACACGGAGCGCGATCAATGGACATTAGGGCTTGATCTGATTCTGGAGTTTTAAATCCTCAATAGGGCGGTACTGCTGAGGAGCGACACTAGTTCTCGATTCGTAGCCGCAGCGAGCTTTCGCCGTTCAGGAGGTATCCCGGAGCATAGAGCGGGACCGGCATCGAGCCCGGTTGTTCGCTCGGAACTACGTCCAGTTGAACTTCCTGGCCGGCCCGAAAGACCGTGATCGGCACCTTCTGGTCGACGGTCAGAAAGAAGCACGCGTTTCGAATATCCGGAATGGAATGAATCTTCACTGTCCCGATGGAAAGCAACACATCTCCGGGCTGCAGACCTCCGATATGTGCCGGAGAATTGTCCTCAATCCGGTTGATCACCACCTTCGAATCACGGGAGCTCTGATCGGTCTCCTGAACATCCACACCTACCCAGCCCTGCCGGGTCCCACCGAACCGGATGTAATCCGATCGCACCTTCTCAGCCGCCTTTATGGGAAGTGCGTAACACGCAGTTCGACCATCTACACTCCCGATGACGATTCCAACTACCTGGCCATCTAGATTCAGGAGCGGTGCACCCTCTTCACCTCGTTGAGCGGCGATATTGGCCCGAATTAAAGTCGTTGCAAAATACCGGTTATCCCGCCCTTGATCCAGACCGCCCACGACGCCGTAGTTTGGTGCTACAGACTGGTCCAGCGGAAAGCCCAGAATCATGACACCGCTAGCAACTGAGACCTGATCGGAATCGCCCTGTGGAATCCAGGGAGTGATGGCGTCCACCTTGAGAATGGCAAGACCACTCCGGATATCAGCCACCAGCCTTCGGGCCGGATAACGATTGGCGCCGAACTCCGCAATGATGTTCGTAGACTCGCCCGCTACGTGATAAGACGTATAAATCGTGCCGGTGGGACTGGCGAAAAAGCCGGTGCCTATCAACCGGCCATGGCTGTCTTCGGATTCGATTTTAACGACTGAGTCTTTGAGCTTTTCGAAGATGGCCCGCACATCTTTTGCCACCGCCGAGAAAGTTTCTTGTGCCAATGCGTGACTCGCAGCGAAGAAGCTAACGAGTAGAACACAGGCGGAAGAACAAAGCACCCGATGCTTGCTGCCGGTCAGACGATTATCGGTGGGTCCGCAAATCATCGCCATGAGGATGCCGTCATATCAAAAAATCGTATCAGGCTCAACCTGGGTCCGGCGTACACAACCGCTGGTTAATTTGTGGGCACCGCTAAAAACTTGAAGGAGTCGTATAACTGACCGGTTGACCGCCCATGATGTACCGCGGCGTCCCCGTATCCGATGGTTCTATGGTTGGAAAGATGTCCTGTTTGTCTGCCTTCAGAGCCGTGAGCCGAATCCGGCCGCCCTGGATCCCGCCGTTCTGATTTTCATCTGCGGCTTTGGTTTGGGCCTGATACAAATCGAAAGTTGATCGCGGTGACCAGATCCCAGTTCCCATCAACGTCGCCATCACCAGGAATATCCCAAGGGCGCCGGCGTAGGCCGCTTTAGGAACCCTGAAGGAATTGAGTTCGGCAAAAAGGTCTTGTAACCAACCAAAGTGCCTCGAGTGGTGTACAGCTTCCGCCTGCAACCGATGATGGAGTTCATCGAGTGCCTGGTCAAAATAGTCTGGGGGCGGTTGCTCGAAGCGCTTGAGTCGAAGTAGCTGCGTTAACTGCTGATCGTCGAGCATCATTGCTTTCTAAACTCTTCGAGATAATTCTGCAACTGTCGATGTGCGTAAAACAATCGTGAGCGTACCGTCGCTTCGGGCACTCCTAATATCTTCGCGATTTCCGCATGCGGCATCCCCTGGATGTCGAACATGGTCACGACTGCTCTATGCTCAACAGACAGCTTCATCATGGCTTCGTTCAATCTCTGTTGAAGTTCTGACAGATCGACTTCGCGTATTGGGGTATTTGAGGCCGTCAGCTCGATAAATTCCTTGTCATTATGGATATTTGAATCGAAGTCATCGAGACTCATTTGGAAGCGGCGACCGCGTTTCTTAACGAAATTGATCGTCATATTCACGGCGATCGCATGGATCCAAGTATAAAAGCTTGACTTTCCCTTAAACCCATTGATTGACCGAAAGGCCTTGGCAAAGACTTCCAACAACAGGTCATTGGCGTCTTCGTGATTGGAGGTCATGTTGTATATCAGCGAATAGATCCGGGGGCTATACTTGTGCCAGAGAACATCGAAGGCGTGTGTGTCGCCAGCCTGGGTCCGGCTGACGAGGACCTCGTCTTCGAGCAGATGCAGATCTTCCATGCTACGGCCAGCGGCCATGGGACACAGAGCGGAAATCCCTCTCCACGGTTTTAACCTTTAAACGACTTCGGGTAAATGCAGAACATCACTCAAAACGGTGCGATTTCCAGGCAAAGCTGCTTTAACCCGGACCGATATCGGGTGATTGCAGTTTGGAGGGATCGCGTTCCTGCAATCCATTATTTCGCGCGTGCAGATTGTATTCGCCTGTCCATAAGCGCGCCGGATTCCGGCAGGACGGATCGCGGGGACGCGTCCCCGAGCGTGTAAAAGGAAACACCGGCTAGCGACCCTGCTTTACAACCCCGATTTCCGTGCGGCGATTTCTCGCCCAGGCCGCTTCGTTATGGTCTGGATCAGCGGGCATTTCCATCCCGAAGCTGACAGTCTGAATCCTGGAGCCTGATACACCCAGCGAGATCAGATAGCTCCGGGTCGCTTGTGCCCGCCTTTCGCCGAGGGCCCGATTGTACTCTTCGGTTCCCCGCTCATCCGTGAAACCGGCGAGGATAACATTGTTGGGGGCTCGCCTCATAAAATCGGCAATTTGCCGCAGTTTTCCGGCCTCAGAAGACTGAATTTCCGAGCTGTCGAATGCAAAATAAATGGGCTGAAATTGGCTCCGAGACACATTACTGCCAAAAAACGACGTACCCGCTTGCCGCTCAGGTAAAGGCACGGCGTTAACCGTGTCACCTTCGACGCCTGCATATTCCTGTTTCTG
>JAFAVN010000410.1 GCA_019242435.1 Verrucomicrobiota bacterium
GTAAAGGTCCAAATTTTCGATACTAAGCCGCAATCGACCGGCTTCTTCACAAATAACGGTTGAACAGGAGATTACGCCCGCCATCTCGAGCTGGCACGCGGTCTGCAAAGAGCTGCGATTCAGATGGCTATGGAAATCATGAGAACAGTGGATGTTACAATTCCCTGGCGATATGGACGACGCCTTCTGCCGTTCGCTATCCTGACCGGGACTGCCTGCCTGGCGCCGAAGGCAAGCGCACAGCTTTACGACCGCGCCCCGGTCCCCTACGCCAAAGTATTTTTCGATACGGCGGCGCAGTACACTCAGATGGAAGGGCAGGTTACTTCCAATAATCCCCCCGGGAAGATCCTTGCTCAGTTTGTGCTCGAGGCTTTCGCACAGGCAAATGCGAACAACGCGGCTCTCGATTCGGTGAGCCAGGGCGACGTCGTGACCGCATTGACTGAGCTGCAAGCCATGTGGGTACCGTCCGGTCTCAATTTCAAGGTTAACTATCAAGATGCCGGAATCAATGACACTAACCAAGTCGAATTTGTCTGCGAACAGCTAATCCAGGTACCGTACCGGTTTCCTAAACTACTTGCCCAGTACGGACCTGTCAGCCAGACCGGAACCATCGAGAACCTTCTGTCGACTCTTCTTACGGAAGGGCTAATCGGAGTTTTCAACGACCAGGTAGATGTTTCGTACACTAACGTTTTTTTAACCAAGATCTGCAACCTGATCTTAATCAGTCAAGGCCCGGCGGACGGCAATGGTAATGCGATCGTGCCTGTAAATCAGAATATGCTCGATACCGGCCGGACCTATTTGAACAGTTGGGTCTCTACCGTTCGCACTTATGGTGTTCACGAATTTCTTAGTCCGACTTACACCGGAAACGATCTCGAGATGCTGGCGAACCTCGAACTCTTTGCCGAAGACCCGGGTATAGCTATGATCGGTCAGCAGGGCTACAAGGAACTTTTTATCGATTTATACGCAAATTGGTACGACCAGGGCCAACGCCTTGGGGGCACTCATAGCCGGACCTATGAATTTCTGAACGACGAAAATCGAACCACTGACCGTTATATCTATGCGGCTAGTAATCCCGTGAATGTTTCTTCACCCGCATGGCCGGATCTATTGACTGGTCGAAATCCCAGGTACTGGCGCGGGCAGGATTACACCGCTTATATTTTGCCGCCGCCAGGCGACGCGCCAAATCTGCTTCCTGCTCAGGTTCCAACTAACCAAAATCGAACGATCTTACGTCATTTCGGATATTCAGATCCGCGTTTGAATGCTGTATTCATGTACGCTGAAAATTACATGGCCAATCCCTCCGGGACTAGTGGATCATCGTATCCGTTCTCCATTGGCTCAGCCCAGACCGCCTACTTTGACAACACTTTCGAGGGCCTGACCATCATGTTGCCAGGAAATGGCAACATCGTGAATGTTAATTTTAATATGCAAGGCCGAGGGGACTATTATCTACAGCATTTGGCGGCCGACGGAAAATCAGATACCTTGGAGCCATATATCGCGGCCGTGCAAAACGGCGCTGAAACCCTCTTCCTGGCCACATCTCGCGCCAGCCAGGATACAGACGCGTCATCGGTAGCATCGACTATCGTGATACCCAGCAATGCGCAGGTCTGGATTGGAACTAACTCGTCACCGGAAACGCTGACTGCCGGTCAAAGCGTGTCGATAGATCCCGGCTCCACCATTTTCATTCAAGTCAGCAACCCCGGCCAGTCCGATGCTTTAGTTACCGGAATCCGCTTCTTGATATCGACTGACATGAACGGGAACTCCATCGGCCTCTCCTTGGTGAATGACGGCTCTGCCTACAACGCGCTACGGGTTAGCTGCGTCCATTCCGCTACTACGCCTACCTCCGGCTACGCCGTCGTTGGGCTGTGGACGCGAACAGGCTACACACCGGACCTAAGTACCAATTTCAATGCTTTTCGCTCAGCGATGATTAATGCTCTCGCCAGCACCGTCTACAATCTTGCCACCGGAGACATTATGCTGATGGTGCCGGGGTTAAACAGCTCGATGAACGTCCAGGCAAATATTATCCAGCAGACTATTACTTCTATTGCGGGTGGCGATGTCGAAGCCGCAACTACGCTTCCATTCCTCATGGTGAATGGCACAGAGTACCTTACTCCTACTATTCAGGCTTGGACAAGCCGGGACATCGGGCAGGCGACCGGAGGTAATACCACTCCGGTTATGTCAAACGGCCTTTATAATGGGGAAATTCAGGCTACCGGAAACGGCACCGATATCTTCGGCACAGCAGATGGATTTCAGTTCTATTATCAACAGCTGATTGGAAACGGAACTGTAATCGGGCATTTAAACAGCATCCCGACTAGCGGCAACATCAGCCCTTGGGCGAAGGCAGGCTTGATGATGCGCAACGACCTGACTCCTGGAAGTATGGATGCCTATGTGAGCTGGGATGGCATTAATGGTCAGCGATTCTCCGTTCGGACTGCCGAGAATGCCGCATCAAGCCGGTTTGGCAACTCCATAACAGCAGTCCCCTATTGGTTTAAACTAACTCGCGTGGGCAACACCTTCACCGGGTATAGCTCTTCGGATGGAATCAACTGGACTACCGTTGCCACCCCAGTAACGATTCCGATGAACAACACCATCTATGTCGGAACCGGGGTGACTGGTAATTCAAGCGGGATGATTACGGCCGTCTTCGATAATCTCGGCGTGATTCAGCAGTAAGCTGCCTGGTGGCAACTGCATTTTGAGGCGAGAGTTCTTCCATCGCCCTAGAGTGGTCACGGGCATTTTACATCAGCAATGCAGCGAGGGAACAGGCGCCGCTACCTGGGTCCGTTGACAGGCGCAGTCGGCGTTCGCGTTCGTTTCTGTTCTCTGTGAGGCGCCAGGTTAACTGTTTTTGGCCGCGCTAACAACACTGCTAATTTCCCTGATTGTTAAAGATGTAGAAATCGGCGAAAGAAGTATCGTCCGGGTGCCTCGGATCATGTGGATACTTGTTCGGTATGAAACCGCACTGTTTCCATTGCGGCGCATGCTGCTCCATCCAATCCGTAAACCGTCGATGCCGGACATGCGGAACACCGCTGTCCTCAAACGTATTGCTGGAATAAACGATCATAAAGCGGCCGGCTCGCTCAAATAGCGATCGCATATAGGTCTCGAAGACTTCATCTTCAACCAGGTGATAAATAACATCGAGAGAGAGAACGAGATCGAAACGCTCGAGGCTCTCCGGAACTTGACCTACCAGGTAAAAGCCCTTTGTGGCATCCTCGGCGAACCGTGCTCGGCAGAGGGCAATCGATCCCTGAGCAACGTCCACGCCGACATAACGAGGATAACGGGCGAACG
>JAFAVN010000611.1 GCA_019242435.1 Verrucomicrobiota bacterium
TCAACCAGGAAAAGAACAATCGGGATGCGATGTGCTGTTTGACGGCCGGCGGGGAGCCCGAGTGCTGCTCGATGTAGGCTGCAACCGTGATCGGTTCGATTCTTCCAAGTGCCGGAAGCCAGCGCGCTCGCAGCAGTTCAGAAACGGGCCGGTGGCGTGATAGTGTGCAATCCGATGTTCTGGTTGTGGATCGGCATCGTAAAGAATCGAAGAATCGCTTAGCGGCTTCGGGCTACCATGGCTATAGACAGGGATTAATTACGGTTTAAGCTTCAATTTGGAGTTAGCAACATCTACAAAGTGGGTTTGATGTAGTTTCGGTATTACATCGTCTTCAACTTCGGTTGAGATAATAGAATGGCTTGGATTAGCCGGCAGAGGCTGCACTCTATCTACCATATGTTTAGCAGGCTTGCCCACGGCAATGATTTTTCCTTTCGGATCATGCCAGACGTGAATAAGACTTTTCATAATGGCCAGTTAGCAACCGGTTCAAACAAGTTTAGAAGAAAACCAGAAACGGCTATAAGCTCTTCCGACGACTGATTAGTAAATGAAAGAGTATATCCTACTGTAGCATCGACGTGTTCTCCTACTCCGACAACTTGGTATGATATAAATAGCTTTTCACCAGTAAATACGCCGCCTAGCTGTTCAAGTCCTGGCTTTAAGTCGAAAGCGACAAAACTGTGCTGCTCGTATCCGTGAATCCAAAGCTGAATTGATTCACCTGAATTTATGCTAAACCAATATACCCATTCTGCCTGGGCCATATATGCTCCTTCGCTTAAGGCTAGCGAGTTCGACTTTGATCGTCAACGAGGCAAATGGATCGGTCATTCTCTTGCGGCCCGAGCCGTCCGCTGGCATTTGAAAGTACGTCCGCGGACGGATAGCGGCGCGGGCTGGAAGCAGCGCGGACATGGTCCTCTTTAGGGCGTGCAAAGAACGAGCGCATGTCGTAGAAACTGGTTTTTGCAGTGGCCAGCTCTAAAAGCGGAGCACTTACTACACTTCCATAGAAAACATGAATCGAAGGGATTTTGAGATCGGATCCCTGGCAGCGGGTCCAGCCCTGGTCGGAGAAGATGCCTACGCTAGCTGTTTACCTGCTACCGATCAACTTCCTGGTTGCGTCCCAGGTGCAATATCGGAATCGGTCATCATGGAAGCGCGCTTTCCGGAAGGATTTCTCTGGGGCGCCGCCACGGCGTCGTACCAAGTGGAAGGCGCATGGAATGAAGACGGCAAAGGTGAATCGATTTGGGATCGATTCACACACACGCCCGGAAAAGTGAGGGGAGGGGTTACCGGCGATGTTGCTTGCGATCAATACCATCTTTACCCACAGGACATTGCATTGGCTAAACAGCTCAATCTAAGCAGCTACCGTTTTTCAGTCTCCTGGCCCCGGATTCAACCCATGGGTATTGGCGCGCCCAATATGAAGGGGATAGATCACTACAGCCGATTAGTTGACGCACTTCTCGATGCCGGAATTCGGCCTTGGTGCACAATGTACCACTGGGATCTTCCGCAAGCGCTGGAAGATCGAGGAGGCTGGCCGAATCGCGATCTGGCTGGCTACTTTGCGGATTATGCCGGTATTCTTGGGAAGTACCTTGGCGATCGAATCACGGTATGGGCGCCATTCAATATGCCCTGGGCGATAGCTTATATGGGGTACGCCGTGGGTGCATTTCCGCCGTGCCGCACCAGCTTCTCCGACTTTCTGAGAGCAGCACATACTCTCGCGTTGGCGCAGGGCGAAGCGCATCGCTCCGTTAAGGCGGCGTCCTCAAAGGCGACCGTGGGCAGTGCTTATGAGATGGCTCCCGCCTATCCGAAGACGGACGCTGAGGAAGATCACGCAGCCGCCGCGCGGTACCACGCCATGAACAATGTGTTCTTTCTTGAAGCTGCTATGAAGGGGCGCTATCCCAATGCTTTCGTTGGTGAACCTCCATACGAAATCATGGGTTTCAAGTCAGGCGACGAAAAGATCCTTTACGCGCCGCTGGACTGGCTGGGTTTTCATTACTACACCCGGCGTATCGTTTCAGATGCAAGTTATGCCGATTTCTTTGGCGGAGGTAGCTTCAGTGGAACCGAGATAGAGTCCAGCAGCGTAGGCGGACGCGATCCCTACACTCGCATTCGAGCTACAATGCCGACCGAGGGGCCACTTACGGAGTCTGGTTTAGAGATATGGCCGCGTGGCATCTACGATCTAGTCACCCAGATCTCGAAGGAGTACAACCACCCGATCATCGAGATAACAGAGAGTGGATGCGGCTATCTCGACGCGCCGTACGATAAGGAGAACGGAGGCATACCCGACGCGCGACGAATTCAATGGTACCGGCAGGTGCTTGCAGAGCTTGCTCGCGCGATAGCGGATGGTGCGCGCGTTCGGGCATACCATGCGTGGACCCTGCTCGACAATTTCCAGTGGGCGGAGGGTTACACAGAACGCTACGGCTTAATCTATACAGACTTCCGAAGCCAAAAACGCACAATCAAAGATTCAGGCTTCTGGTACAGCCGCGTTGCTGCCTGCAATAGACTTGACGAATAGTCGGACCTGCTAGGGAAAGATTGCGTAATCTCCCGATTGAAGGTTTACCATAGCGTTTAGGTGTAGCGAGCTGGCATGATGACCCAAAACCCGTTGCAGGACGGTCGAATTTTATTTCGAAAAATCACAACTGCCTTAACGTGCCTCAGCAAATCGCCGCTTCAGGACGCTGCCACGTGTTGTACCGCGATGATATACCCGGAGTTATCGGAACTTTTTTCTGAGTAGAACAAGATGTTCCGACCATCGTTGCCCTCGAATTCCTTCAAATATTCGACAGTGAAATGCAGATTGGCAGGTAAGTTGGGAAACGATCCGCTAAGCGAAACACGTCCGTTATTGAGGTCGAATGAAAACTGGAACGAGACCTGATTCACAGCGGGCGAACTCCCGCTGAAATTATCAAAATAAGCAATCGGCGCTCCCGTCCTTCCTGAAGGCTGGCCGTTCAGGATGCCCCGCTTTCCAGACGCAGTGAAGGGGGTGCAGTCTCCCATGCCGAGGAACGCGTCGCTTGGGGCTCCTTGTCGGGAAAGCGAAAATGCTATATTCTCGCCGCCATCGATGTTTGGGTCTTTGCCCCATTTGGCCAGGGTTTCTAGTGCCTTTTCTGTCAAGGCGTGTTCGTGCTTCTCAGTAGTCATAGGACGGCAGCTTAACTCGGGACCTTCAATTTATATATACGCACAACGACGTATCAAATGATGGTCAAAGGGAAGGAAAGTAGAAGAGGGCGGTTGTGCGGGTGAGCCAGCGCTTCGCTGAGCGTTCCCTGGCTGAGCGAAACCACCTTGATGAGCTCCTGCTTGACGTTAACCCGGACGACACGCAAGGATTCGTGAGAGAGGGAGCGTTCCTCGCGCAAGGAGAGGCGATTTCATACCACTTGTGTCGGACGCGGTGCTAAACGAGCTTGCGGTCAGCATGTCCACGCTCATCCGAGTCGAATTCTCAAGAAGCCTTCGTCCCAATTCGCCACGTTTCGTCCTGATGGTCGAGATCCCGGATAGTACGGCTTCCGAACTTAAAGCCAGAAGGGTGAACCTTGAAACCAGAGCCTACGAAGTAGCACTCGAAACCACTCGCGCGGATGGCCCACACAAACCCGAGAGTCACATGAGCTTGATGTCTTGCACCAAAGGAAAAGTTAAAAATCTCGCGGCGCTGGGCGAACCTGATTTGCTGGCTCAGGACGCTTGCCGGGCCTGGGTCATCAAAAAGCCGTCCGCACTTCAGGAATTGGTTGATGATAAAGGTTGGCACCGAGGCCGGAAAGTCCAGGACCGCTTTGAAACTCGATTCCATGCTTAGCCGCCAGTTTGACTAGCAGTGGCAT
Organism: Verrucomicrobiota bacterium; assembly: GCA_019242435.1. Lineage (GTDB taxonomy): Bacteria > Verrucomicrobiota > Verrucomicrobiia > Chthoniobacterales > JAFAMB01 > JAFAVN01. The sequence continues at coordinate 3,915 of JAFAVN010000611.1, forward strand.
TTCTGGCTCGCCTTTCTTGAATTCTTCAGCGCAAGCCGTAAAGAAACGATCAAAACCGCCTGGCACCACGCACACCACCAGCGCCACGCGCTCGTCGTTCCCAATCACCTTGAGCGCGTGGGGAATTCCTTTGGGTAGATAGATGACGTCACCTTTTCTTCCACGGAGCAGCTCTCCGCCGCGATTTATCTCGAGGGATTTCACGACGAGCCATAGCCACGCCTGATACGCGTTCCTCGCGCAAGGCAATGGCGGCCTTATCGCGTTAAATCGGCACCTCAGGTGGTAAACATCGGACTATCGCCAGGCCAAACGCGACTCAACAGCGTTAGCCACTCGCTCAAGCCCAAGTGGCCGGGAACGAAGACGGCAATCACGACCAAGGCCGTAATCCCACTGAAAGCGGCCCAAAGGACGAGGAGACAGGCAACGCCGCCAATATACCCCGGTCTCTGCTCGGTGCCTTTCGCCGGAAGGAGACTTGGGGATTCATATTTGACAGAAAGATTCATGGAAAAAAAGTAAAGCGCTCGCATTATGAATAAAATTGGATACTTTTAATCTGATGGTTTCAAAAAACTGAATTATGGTTGGAACTAATCTGGATATGGCTATCCTGCGTATGTTGGTAACCGCCCAGAACCTGGGTGGCTTCAACCGGGCAGCTCAGCGGGTGGGCCGGTCGCAATCGGCGGTGAGTCAACAGATTCGTAGACTGGAGCAGCAGCTCGGCAAACCAATGTTCAGGAAGGAAGGCCGCGGCTTAGCACCGACCGAGGCCGGTGATGTCATCCTATCGTATGCCCGCCGGATCTTGGACTTGAACGACGAAGCCGTCGCGGCAGTTCGAGGTGTCGCGGCCGGCGGTTCGGTCCGATTCGGTTTACAAACTGATTTAACCGAGGATTGGCTGCCGAAGGCGTTGGCCCGAGCTAAGAATGCGCACCCGGAGATTCAGGTTGAAGTAAGCGCAGATCGTTATGCAGTCTTGATAGATCGTATTGATAAGGGACAATTGGACCTTGCGCTGTTGTTTGGTCCTACCCGGCGCAGCGACGGTCAACGGATTACGGCATTGCCAATGGCATGGATCGGCCCGCGCAAACCACAGTTCAAGTTAGAGCGTGACCAGCCTGTGCCCCTGGCACTGTGCAGTGCGCCTTGTTATTTCCGTGAAGCTGCAATTGATGCTCTTAACGAAGCCGGTGTTCCCTGGCGAATTACTTTTAGCAGTCTGAGTGTGCATGGCGTGTGGGCAGCGGTTGATGCTGGTTTCGGAATTACGCTGCGCACGGCCACGAGCGTGCCAAGACGGTTAACAACCATCAAACCGAGACCCCGTCTGCCGGGGTTACTAAAGGTTGATCTTTTCTTGCATGATGGAGGACGCCAACCGTCGAAGGCGGTCAGTTGCTTTAAAGAAACGTTGTTGGAGACGCTTAGGGAACACCTGCACCTGGCCCCCTAGGAGCGCGGCGATCCTTTTCTGAGTGCCGGTTTATCCAAGTGGTCGGGAGCCTATTCCTGCCGGTGGACCGGTTTGGGTTGGAGCTGCATCATTACAAAACCCAAGAAACTCAGGATTGCACAGGCCGGAAGCATCGACCGATAGCCAAAGGCTTGAGCCCAACCGCCAGCCGAAATACTGGCGAACAAAAAGCCCGCATTGGCTGTGTTGGAAAAGAAGGTGGCGGCTGAACCCGCCTGATTGGGCATGAGCGCTTGCATGTAACTGATTCCCTGATAGGCGATCAGTCCAATGCCAACGGCTCGCAACAACTGGGCGGCTAACAATACCGATACCGATGGAGCCCACGTTATCGTCAAAAAATATGCTATGAAGGCCAGAAATCCGACCGAAATCCAGCCGTAATTGCCCGCGACGGATGGACGAAGCACAAAAGCGAACATCACAGGTACCTCCAGGAAAGCGCAAAGGCTAAAGATTAGTCCAACGTCCGGTTTGGTTCCTCCCAGTTCATGAGTGGCAACAACCGGGAGAGCAATCGACCCCATGAACATAGCCATATGAAAAAAGACGAGGCTCAACGCAGCAAAACTGACTTGATGGATGGTTCGGCTGGTTGGTCCCAGGTCAAGAGCCTTTGGCATGGTCCGAAGCGCATTTACTCGTGCCGAGACGGCAATAACGGTCGCTGTTAGGGCGCACATCGCCCCGGCGAGAAACACTCCAGAGAAATCAAACCAGGCGATCATCAAGGCACCCAGCGCCGGCCCGATCGCCCAAGCAATCGACCAGGTCGCCCGCATCATGGCAATCCCTCGCTCGGCGGTATCGGCGTCAACTCGATCAAGGTGCCCTTTAGCCAACGCAAAGAGTTGAGGGAATACCGCTAGACTGGTGCCGAGCGGTACGCCCGCGACAAGGAGGAGCAAATAGAAGTTAGTGGTAACACTTAAAAGGGTATATGCGCTTACGGTCATCAAAAGTGCGAGGAGCAGAGGCACCGTGCTAGGTGCGCGGTCGAACCAATGTCCGAAACAAGTGCTGATGATCATCCCGCTCAGCGAGTAAAGGGTAAGGAAAATTCCTAGCGCAAGCGGGCCCAGGTAAGCCTTGTCGACTGCGAACAAGGTCAAGTACGAACCGGCTACCCCGTTACCAAGTCCAACGAAGAAAATAGCGCTTACCAAGGGAAGAAAACAGGGTGTTGCCGCCAATCTGCTCAGACGGCGAAACTGGGAAGTCTGTTCCGGTGGAGATTTTATCGGAGGAACAGCGACCATATAACCCAAATAAGCGATTCTCTCCGCATGAAGTATAACCCGTTATCGCAAGTAAGCCCCTTGTTCAAAATATTTGGAAAAAGAACTCCTGACGATCGCAGTTGGGATTCTGCTGGACGGTAGCAAGCGATTCGAACTGAGGTGGAAGTCTGAGGAATGCAGAAACGGCGCCGGCTGGCAGGAAGATAATCGTCCCTGAGTTAAAAGGCCGAAGCGCTATCTCGTAGCCAATCCGGATGATCATACCTGGGTTCGCAACCCGGTTCGAAACGGATTCTACCCTAGCGCGGCACGCATATTGCTGTTTTGAAAGCGAAAAGAGACCAAAGTGAGCTTCAAGTCGGCCATGAGAGCGGAGACAGCAATTCCATAAAGCCCATTGTCAAATGGATCGCGTAGACTTTCGTATTTCTTCTGAACGCGCTGCGCGCAAAGTTTGCGATCCGGCCGCCGTCCTGTTCGAAGAATTTCGCCGGCTTAAACCCTTTTTGGATACACTGAAAGTCGGCTTCTCTGTCTCCAGACTCAAGGGCGGAAGCAGGCGCGCCCGGCGAAAGAGACTGCCTTACTTCACTTGTTGCTATGATCCGGGGACCTTGGCCAACGTGAATATCGTTGCCTTTTATTACCCGCTCATCACGGACTGGGACATGATGGAAGCCGATGTTAACCAATATAGGGCAAGGGTTCGATCAGCACTGCGCGAAGAAATGATCCACGCACTTCAAGTGCTGACAGCGAAGGCTCGATATGAGCGATCATGCGAGTTGGGTACTCGCTTTGAAGACGCGGAAGCCTATTACGACGATATCCTCGGAAAAGTGATTCAGGAATTAGCCGGAAACCACGTTGGAGAGAAAGCAGTGCTGACTGCGGCGAAGCTGTATTATGAGGATTGGACGATCAGCAACCTGGAGAGACTGAAGGAAGCCGACCGAAAATGTCATGGCAGAGATGGATATTTAGTTTGTGAACTAATTCGCCAAATCGCTCAAATTCGTCTCGGCGAACTGATGAGTGAGGAAGCGAAAGGGAAGGCGTGGGATAAAAATCGAATCTTTTTCGTAGGCGAATACGGCAGGACCGAGAATCTCATGATGGCCATGGCTGCCAATTTGCGGCGAGCAGTCCCGCAGTTGATCGAATTGAGCCCGACGTTAACTGAAGCATTGACTGAAATCGAAGCGGCCATCCAAATGATCGGCGGAGTCAACGGAGTGCTTATAGCGAAAGCCTCGAGGCGCCTGGCTTAAACCGGTGTTGAAGCACCGTGAGTTTCACATCGATTTGGCAGGAATACGGCGGGGAGTCTGCCTGCACCCGTTGACAACGGATGGTATACTGCACCGTTTTCATGTCCGACGCACCCGCGCAACGACCGGACTTTTTCAAGCCCGCCTTTATCATTGGCGTTACTGGGCATATCGACCTTGATCCGGCTTACCGGGACCCGGTAAAAACCGCAGTAAAGCGGATCGTTACCTGGCTCAGGCAGCCGTCTTCCCCCAGAGACGCAAAGCGGGTCGACCCCGTTCTCGGTGCCGGACTTGGCTTAGTCAACACACCAGTCCTGCTACTTTCCTCGCTCGCACCTGGGGCGGACCAGTGGGTCGCCGAAGCTGCAACCGAGATGGACCCACTGCTCAAAGTGCTGGCGCCGTTACCGTTCTTTAAAGATCAATACTTGCGGGCCTCGACTTTCAGGCAGAACGGGCATGCCAGAGATGAGGCGGCGGAGAAATACCTGACCGAGTTTCCAGACAAAGATACGTTTATTGTCCGTCTGGCCGGCGACGGTGATCTGGACAATGATGCCCTCCGGGCCAAGTTCGAGTCCATTCTGGAAGCGGCGGGACACGAGGAGGAACGTCATCGGCGATATGCCGGAGCCGGTGCTTTTGTAGCGTTGTTCAGTAATATCCTCATTGCGGTCACCGACAAACCTGTTGGCCTGGTCGAAAATGAGCTGGCGATCACCGGTGCAGAGGCAGGCGCGCGGAGCATTGCGGTGCTGAAGCGGCGGGGGGTATTACCGGGCATGATCCCGATTCTCCCGGCGCCGAGCTGGGCTGACAGCGGGCCGGTTATTCACATTTACGCGCCGAGAAAATCAGCTGTTTCGCCCGGGGATAACTCTGCTACGGATACCGGCGGGCTAGAAATATTCTATCCTGGTGACCGAGGTTCACCGGAAGCGGCTCAAAAACCCGCTCATGGTTCTGGCTTTCAAGAAGCGCAGGAGCTCAGAGCCATGGCCGGCCATCTAGAACGGCTCAATACGGAAAAAATTCGTGTAGATCCGTGCAGGGAAGACCGGGCACTGATCGAGATGCTTCCGGTTTTTGCCGGGGGCGGGCTGGGTGATCAGCAGGACAAACCGGAATTAGCGGGAACTGGCGAAATGCGGACGAGCCCGGATCGCATTGCGCGGCTTCGGCGTCGCATAGCCGATTACAGCGCCTATTACAACGTCCACCTGAACCGGCTGAAGCGCTTGTTATTCACGCTCGCCTTTTGCGCCGCTTTTTTCTTTTCACTGGCGGACAGTTGGGAGGCAACGGCTGCGACGTCCTGGCTGCCCGAAGTTTACTTCAGCATCGCGTTCGGATTAACAGCGGCCGCCTGGATTGTTTATTTTTTCTTCAAGAAGACAGCGGCTGCTGAACGCTGCGATAATTACCGTGCCATCACTGAAGGATTGCGTGTCCAGTTCTACTGGATGGCGTGCGGCAGCGGCGAGTCCGTTGCGTCGAATTACCTGCAGCATCTGGGCGGCGAATTAGGATGGATCCGTCATGTGATCGGTGTCGCCGGCCTGCCTCATGAACAGGACCGGGTCTGGTTTAATCAACTCTCGCCCGGCGATCAGCTGGCTGTCCTGAGAAGCATCCGGACTGCGTGGATCGGGGGTCAATATGCTTATTTCACGACCAGAGTGGAGGAGCTCGAACGGCGCCGGGAAATCTTTACAAGTTATGCCCATGTCCTGCTCTGGACAGGGTTCGTTCTATTTGCGTTCCTGGTTTTCTGTACTCAAGGCGCCGCTTCACTCTTTTTTTCGCGGACAATCTCTATCCTATTCTGCTGTGCTGGCTTCGCCATATTGGCGCTCCTGTTTCAGGCAAGCCGCTCCGGGCGGTCTGCAGTCGGGTCCAACTCCTCCTCCGCTGTCAATGGGGAAGGGCAAAAGCAGGAGCTGACCGCACAGCGGCGGCTTCACGGCTGGGTTGACCGGCTGCTGTCATTACCCTCGATATTGATACCTGAGCGAGCACGATGGAGTGAGACCGGACGTCTCCTGATCAATGTTCTCCTGGTCACTGCGTTCACGCTGATTCTGATCGGAACAATCTATCTGTTGGAGGGAGTTGTGCCCGTGCTTCCGTCTGCGAACAAGTTGGGCAGCATCTTCAAATACCTGACGCTGGCCGGAGGTGTCCTTTGCGGCGCGTGGGTGGAAGTCAATTTTTTCGCGGAACATGTCCGTCATTATGGGTCGATGGCGTCGCTTTTCCAGGCTGCAGGGCAGCGCTTTGACGACTGTATCGCCTGGTCTGAAAAAACCGAAGATGCCGGTAACGAAGCTGCCCGGAAACGAATCATTGATTGTCTCCGGTCCCTGTTCATCGGGGTCGGTCGTGAAGCTCTCTCGGAAAACGCAGATTGGCTGATCATTCACCGCTCACGGCCGCTCGAACCGGTAAGCGTCTGACCAGGCGCCATCCACACACAAGCCGAGTGAGACAGTTCTATCGGACGATGCTTCGTCGAGAAACGCGGGCTGGCTAGGGCTTTGCGAGCGTGGGCCAGTTGCCGTCGGCCTTGATGACATTGCCCTCTATATCTTTCTTAAAGTCCTTCAGCGCACCCTGATTCCCGCAAATGTACAACCTGCCCTTGTAGATAAGGAACGCATCGGGACCCTCGGGGTCGGCCAGGACACCAAGCGACACTCCGTAAGCACAGAATCCGCCATATCGCGGTGCGAACTTGGCCGGATCCTTGTCAAATTCGGCCTTGTTTGCAGCTGAAGCGAACAGGTAGGTTGCTCCGGCGTAGGTGCTCGAGAACTCACTGCTCCCGTTTACCGGTTTTCTTTCCCTGAAATAAGCAACCGCATCGACCCCCTTCAATATGACTCCTTGAGAGTCGAGGTTCTGTTTGACGGCTGTGTTTTCTTCGTCCTCAAGAAACACGGCCGGGGCGCCCGCTAAACCGGAGAAGCCGGGAGTCGACGGTGTTCCTGGTTGAGGAGCGGACAATAGGTTAGCCGCCGGCAGGAAGGTTACGGCGCCGAACAGGCACGCCAGTGCCGTTATGGAGAATCGTTGCATGGCTGGCGCCTCTGTGGCGTTTCATACCAGGAAATTAGCCGGGAAGCAAATATGAAGATTGGAGGATGAAAAATTGAGCGGGCGCTTCTCAGCCCGCATCCCTGCGTCAAAAGGTTGCCGGCTGGAAATCACCTATTTATGAGACAGGACACTAGTTGCCAGCGAAGACGGGGAGATGGGCATCACTGCCGCAGAGCGCTCATTATCCGGGCTCGAAGCCGCTGGGCTTCGTCATTACGTGGATCAGCCGCCAAGCTCTTCTCCACGGCGCTGAGCGCTTGCTTCGGCTGGTGCTGCTCCAACAGCATCCGGCCCATGCCATTGCGTAAGACCGGGTCATCCGGCATTCTCGCCAGACCGAAGAAACGCAAAAAATCCGCTCTCTCCGGATTCGTTTCGAACCCGGCTAACGCAATGTGCAGGATCGGGTCATTCGGAGCCGATAACAGAGCGGTTCGGACCCAGTCCTCGGTCAGATTTGGGTTAGTCAAAAGCGTGTTATGGATCCATTCGATCGCCTTGACGCTGCTGCTAGGAAAGAGGGTTCTGCCGGAGCCGGCGCTAAAGAACCACTGCGCGAAATGCGCACTTTCCGGTTGGGCTGCCATCAGTTTTATCACATCCTCCGTGAGTTCCGTCCGACGTTGTTCG
>JAFAVN010000042.1 GCA_019242435.1 Verrucomicrobiota bacterium
ACTGACCAGGTTTCCATCCAGCACCACTCTTTCATCGACGGGAATGGCTCCGAAGTAGCTTAGTAGCTGAAAAGCGGCCCAGTGGGTGGTCACCCTTTTGCTGCGCAGCAAACCGGCCGCACCCAGGATCAAGGCCCCGGTGCAAACCGAAAAGAGGTATTTCGCATTTACGGCCTGCTGGCGAATGAAAGAGAGCGTCTCTTCGTCATCCATGAGAGCTTCTTGTCCCGGCCCTCCAGCCACATGCAGAAGATCTAGCTGCCCTACCTCCGCGAACGTTTTCTCTGGAGTCAGTATCAGTCCGCGGGTGTCTCGTAATGGTTCCCGTTTCTTGGCTATCGTGAGACAGATCGCATTCGGGATCCTCGAAAAGACTTCGAACGGACCGGTAAAATCGATTTGATCGACTCGTGGAAAAATCAGCGAGCCGATGTACAGCTGGGTATTCGAGCGTGTCTGGTACATGACGTTCTAAACTCCATGGTGTGCCTTTCCTGGGTTTAACATACAATTACCATTTCCCGTGGCTCAATTATCCCCCAGGTAATATAAGAGCAACAGACCTTAAAACCCGAAAAATCCAACGAAGCATCAGCTATGGTCATTTTATTACCTCTCAGGTAATTGCTGATAAAAGCTGGGGTTCCATATTGAACGCGTACCGCAATTGGTGCGGACCAATCACCAAAACAGGATACACTGATGCTTAATTATCAAATCCACACAGTCGAAAGCGCTCCAGAAAAATCGAAGCCTTTGCTGGAACTATTCACTCACACGGTCGGCTTTGTGCCTAACCTTGCCGGCGCCGTTGCTAATTCGCCCGTACTAGCGAACTCTTTATTCGGACTTTTTAAAAACGTCCATGGGGGGAGCTTCACTGAGGCCGAGGTTCAGGTTCTCCTCCTGACCAATGCGGTGACCAACTCGAGCAGCTGGCCAGTCGCGTTTCACACCGCCCTAGGTCTTAAACAGGGGATAGATCCCGCAGACATTCAGGCGATCCGTGAGCGACAGTTACCGAAACAAAAACGATACGCCGCCCTTTCCGGATTGGCGAAGAAGCTGATCGAGAAGCGGGGTCAGCTCACCGACGATGATGTAACGACCTTTCTGGAAGCCGGTTTTGAAAAAGAGCATCTGCTTGAAGTTGTCGCGGTGGTCGCAGCGTCGACCATCACGAACTATGCAGGCAAAATCACGAATCCACCGCTGGATGCTTTTCTGCAAGAACACGCTTGGCGTGGATAGCGCCGGCCCGAGGGTTTAGCCCGAAGCGCGACCGGGGACCTTGAGAAGCAATAACCGTTGTTGCCGGTCGCGTTTTTCGGAGGTCAGTCACCGATTTTACCTGTGAGGTAATATTGTGCGCTTGCAAACCTGCGTTACTCTGGGTGCGACCCCGATATTCACATGAGTACAAGAAATACTGATCTGAGACCGGCGGATGCTCAACTCGGGAACTTATTGCGCCACTGGCGGAATGTTCGTGGCAGAAATCAATTGGATTTATCGATCGAAACCGGCATATCACAGCGGCATATCAGCTTCATCGAATCCGGACGCAGTAAACCAAGTCGTCAGACTTTATTAGAGATCGCCCAAGTGTTGGACGTACCGCTGCGAGAACGAAACTCTCTTTTACTGAGCGCAGGTTTCGCTCCCGTCTATTCCGAGACGGCCTGGAACTCAGCCCAAATGCACAGCGTGACCAAAGCCCTGGAACGCATCCTGCGCCAACACGAACCTTTCCCCGCTCTGGTCATGGATCGATACTGGAATGTGCTGATGACGAATGAGTCAGTACCTCGTTTCTTCAACTGCTTCTTCGACATGTCACAACGTAAAGGTCCACGCAATATGCTGCATTTGGTGTTCGACCCGGACGGGATGCGCCCCTTTGTTGAGCGTTGGGACGAAGTAGCGGCGAGCCTGATTCATCGAGTGCGTACCGAAGCCACGGGACGGGTTATTGACGACAAGACCAGGGAATTACTGGCAGCGTTGCATGCTTATTCCGACGTGAAAACCGGTTCGGGGCCTGGCGGCGATCAAATGACAGAAAAGCACCCTCAACCGCGAGGCGAAGATCGCAGAGCGATCGGCGCTGTGCCGACCCTGCCAATGATCCCAATCAGCTTCCGCAAATCCGACACGGTGCTGAACTATTTTTCTCTGGTTACGACGGTCGGTACGCCGCAAACCGTGGCTGCCCAGGAATTACGGATCGAGTCGATGTTTCCGGCGGATGAGGAAACGGAACAAGCGCACCTTAAGCTCTTGGGTATGATGTCAGCCTGACGAAGACCTCAAGACTGCGGCGTTACCCGAAAACATTCTCGTTTCGCCTTTCACCGCACTGACCGCCCGACCAAAGACGAGATCACGGTAGGCGAGGCTAGCGCATCCGGTTTTATGGAGAGAAAAATTGTGTTTCTGTCATTGCGTATAAAGTGATATAACTATCTGATCAACAATTAATAACGTTGAATCAAAATTGCGAGTGGCTGCTTTCCATGGGAGGAAACTAAGGCCAAGTCAACTCCAAACTTTTAAGCTCAAGCCCATGAAGAAAGTCCTGGTCGACTCAGCGAAAAATGTGATGGGTCGGAGTTTAACGAAAGACAGCGGTACCATGGAACCTGAAAACAGTAAATCCCAGCTTTCCGCCCACGAACGGCTGGCCAGAGACTCCCAAAGAGAGGCGATTCTTCTCCGTAACGTCGTATGGCTAACCTTATGGACGCTGCTGGCCCTGATCCCCAGTATGCTTCTGTTGTTTGTGGAAATGTCCGCGGTTGGGCGCGCGATTACCGGCATTCTCTGTGCCCTGTTTTGGCTGCTGGCCCTGCGGGGCATGTTCCGGCTCGCCGGCCTGTTAGATGCAGGCAAACGTCCGATTTCGCTCAACCCGTTTCATGCCGGAAAGAATGCGGACGATGCCCCGAGAAGAAATAAATAGTCATGTGTACCTCAGCAAGGCGGGCTGTCCGAAGGTTAATCTGCAGTTCGCGCCGGCAACAGGGCTGCCGCGGCTTCTATCTGAATCTGGGCTACTCGCCCGATAATGTGATCTCGGTTGGTAAACAGCTGCCGTCGGATTAGGACGGTGTGCACTTTTTACTGAACCGGCATCCGTAAGATTGAGCGGATGCAGTTTTAGCGGTAATCCTGGAAGAACGGTACCACACTTGTTACGTACAAATTTAGATAAAGTCCTTATAATGTGTACATTGCGATTCGTGGGTGTATTCCAATAAACCTTCGCTGCGATAATAGATTGTGGTAA
>JAFAVN010000120.1 GCA_019242435.1 Verrucomicrobiota bacterium
CTGGCGCGACACGATCCTTCAGTGTTAGTGGTCACTAGCGATTCCCGGGGATCCGGGAAACTTGGGCCTTTCGGGAAAGAATTCCCAAAACAGATCATCGAGGTCGGTATCGCCGAACAAAACCTGGTGGGAGTGGCTGCCGGTCTGGCCTCGACCGGCAAAACCGTTTTTGCTGTTTCGCCAGCTTGTTTTCTGACTGCCCGTGCGCTGGAACAGATCAAGAACGATGTTTGTTACTCGGATAACCCGGTCAAGGTCGTCGGTATCAGCGGGGGCGTGAGTTATGGCGCCCTGGGATCGACCCATCACTCACTGCACGATTATGCGGTGTTACGCGCGATCAATAATATTATCGTTGTGGCGCCGGCAGATAATTTCGAGACCAGGGAAGCCGTTATCGCCGGGGCCAAACTGAAGAGCCCGGTCTACCTCCGGTTCGGCAAGAAACCCATGCCGCATCTTCCTGGTGTTGGACAGCAATTTGAGCTGGGTAAAGCCCGCCGAGTCAGGGAGGGAAGCGACGTCGTCTTTGTGGCTTCCGGCGAGACGGTCGTAGAAGCATTCCAAGCAGCTGAGCTGCTCGCCCAGGAAAACATCTCAGCCGGTGTGCTGAGCGTTCATACTATTAAACCCTTAGACACCAGCGCGATTCTTGACGTCGCAAGCACCGCTCACGCGGTGGTGACGGTGGAAGAACATAGCGTGAATGGAGGATTGGGCGAAGCCTGTGCGTCTCTCTTATTACAGCATGGCTCAAGGCCGAGATTCAAAATTGTTGGTGTTCCGGATGAATATACGGTAACTGGCAGCCAGACCGACATTTTCCGGTATTACGGAATCAGCCCATCCGGTTTGCTTGAAACCGTCCGGACGCTTTTATCATAAGTTTTTGTTATGAACTCCCCCCAAAGTCGCCCGGTTACTTTCGGTGTCATCGTTGGTAACCGTGATTTTTTCCCGGATCAGCTCATCAGCTCCGGGCGTCAGGAGATCTTACAAGTTCTCACTGAGCTCGAAATCAAAGCCGTCATTTTGCCAGAGTCAGCGACCAAGCTGGGCGGTGTTGAGACCTGGGGCGACGCACGTAAGTGTGCCGCCCTCTTCGACGAGCATCGGTCTGAGATAGACGGTATACTCGTCAGCCTGCCCAATTTTGGAGATGAGAAAGGTGTTGCCGAGACTATCAAGCTGTCCGGTTTAAAGGTTCCGATCCTGATACAAGCTTATCCGGACGATCTCTCGAAATTTAACGTCGCCAACCGGCGCGATGCATTTTGCGGGAAAATCTCGGTTTGCAATAATCTTTACCAGTACGGGTTTCCGTTTACGCTCACGGAACTTCACACCGTCTCGCCGCTGACGGACTCGTTTCGAAAGGATGTGCGGCAATTCGGCGCTGTCTGTCAAGTGGTCTCGGGAATGCGACGCGCTCGGCTTGGGGCGGTTGGTGCCCGTCCGAATGCGTTCAACACCACCCGTTATAGCGAGAAGTTGTTACAGGCCTTCGGAATCAGTGTCAGTACCATTGATCTTTCCGAGGTTTTTGGGCGTGCCGAAAAGGTTTCCGAGGGCGATCATCGGGTGAAAGAGAGGTTGGCTGCGATTGCCTCCTACGTGCCCACCGGTGGGATCCCGTCACCGGCTCTAGTGAAGATGGCTAAGCTCGGTATCGTTTTGGACGATTGGATGTCCGTATACGATCTCGATGCGACCGCGATTCAGTGTTGGGATTCGCTCCAACATAACTACGGAGTGAATGTGTGCACTCTCATGAGCATGATGAGCGAGAGCCTTTTACCTAGCGCATGCGAAGTAGACGTAGCTGGCGTTGCTTCCATGTACGCTCTTCAGCTCGCGTCCGGCAGGCCGGCGGCATTAGTGGACTGGAATAACAACTATGGCGGTGACCCGGACAAGTGCGTGCTGTTTCATTGCGGTAACTGGGCCAAGAGCTTTTTTGGAGAAGTGAAAATGGCTAACGCCGAGATCCTGGCAACCACCTTGGGAACCGAGAACACCTACGGTACCGTCGCCGGCCGCACACCGGCTGGACCGTTCGGGTATGCCCGTATTACTACGGACGACCGGAATGGCAGGATTCGGGCTTACGTGGGAGACGGTGAATTCGTGCCGGATCCTTTAGACACCTTTGGCAGTCGGGCAGTGGTACGAGTGGAGAATCTGCAAAAACTGCTGCGGCATGTTTGCCGCAAAGGATTTGAGCACCACGCTGCCATGACCACGGCGCACGCCGCTGCGGCATTGAACGAGGCATTCACGACCTATTTCGACTGGGATACCTATTGGCATGAGGGATAGGGGCCCCGTGCTCGGTAGAGCGAGGCTCCGGAATACCCTGGATCGTTCGCAGCCCACCTGCCCTACCGTTTTTCCGGTAGGTCTGCCCTGACATCGAACTCTGTCGCCAATCCCAGGCATTTTTCGAGCGGGACGATACCGTCAGAAGCGCTTGGGTGCTGCATACAAGCGGCCGCCGCGCAGACCCCGTACAACAGGCAACGTTCCATCGGCAGATCATTATGATACCCGAACAAGATTCCTGCGGTCAGAGCATCGCCGGCGCCGGTAGCGCCCCTGATTTTGTCGGGCGGGAGAACGAAACTACCTTGAAACACTTTCTGGCCGGCAGACGAGACCGCCAGGACACCTTCAGGAAAGTGAATGACGGCCCAACGGCGAACCCCGGATTCAATCAAAGTTTTGGCAGCGAATTCCAAGATTTCCGGAACGATCTCGTTGTTCGATCGGATATCTTTCCCGATCAGTTGCCCGGCTTCGAATTCGTTCATAAAGAGCAGGTCGACAAAAGGCAGAACCGGAAACACGATCCGCCGATACCGGTCACTTTCTTCACTGACGACATCCACAGAGGTGATAAAGCCGAGTTCTGAAGCCCGGTAGAAAAGTTCCGCGGCTTTCGTGCCGAATTTTGGGCAAGCGGCATCTAATTGATCTAATAGAAGCAGGTACCCAAGGTGAAAGATTTTGGCATTCGAGGACTCCAGCTGGATTTGAGAACCTTCCAGAAGGGCATTGGCGCCTCGTTGATGAAAAAAGGTACGACGCCCGGTCGATGCGACTGTCATTACGTCGGTATAGGATGTGGGTGCTGCTTCGGTCCGATGCAGCGATCCGGCATCAATATGGTTCTGCCGACAGGCCTCGAGAATCCAGTCTCCAGCGGCATCACTCCCAATGATACCGGCCCCTTGCAGCGGAAACTTCGCCCCTAATTTGGCGAGGTCGATCAACACATTGAACGGAGAACCACCGTTCGCATGTGTTTCTTCCTGAATAATGGCCAAGGCGTCTTGGCTAGGCCATACGTCGATAACCTTGACATTATCGACGATCCAATTACCGGCTGCGAGGATACCTGTACGTTTAGGCACAACGCTCATATTAATCACCGGGCCGCGGATGGACACGAAAAACGCAGCGCGAGCACGAAAGACAAACCGCAAAAAGACGCAAAAACTTCAACCGCGACAGGCAGCGAATGAACGCGAATGAATTGGCCA
>JAFAVN010000140.1 GCA_019242435.1 Verrucomicrobiota bacterium
TAGCTGCAACATTTTCCGGTAGCTTGACAATCCCCATAGCGGGGAGCCGCTTTGCAGGTAGGCAGCTCTCCATGCCGGTAAGAGGTGGCTCCCGGGAAAAAACCAACGTGTTCTCAATACGAAGGATTTGCCTGAATTTCGGGTGACACGCTCCTAGGCCATTAGAGACCGCCGGGCAATTCCCGGGAGCCGCCTGTTTGTAACGGACAGAGCTGCCTACCTACGAAGCGGCTCCCCTCCAATTGCCGTGGATATTTCCTCCGCTGGCGGTTTTTTTTGATTCCCGTGCTACTTAGAGACCTCAGGCACTTCTTTGCCTTCGTCTACGAATGTTAGCGATGCGGAGTTCATACAGAACCTTAGCCCGGTGGGTGGCGGACCGTCATCGAAAACGTGACCCAAATGTGCGTCGCACCGGGCACATAAAATCTCGGTCCTGTGCATACCGAAACTATAATCTTCTTCGTTCACCACATTTTCCTTAGCGATCGGCTGAAAAAAACTAGGCCAACCGGTGCCGGAATTGAATTTGGCGGAAGATGAGAATAAAGGCAGCCCGCAACAGACACAGTGATAGATCCCCTGTCGATGATTATCGAGCAAAGTACCGCAGAACGCCCTTTCGGTACCTTTGCCCCTGGCGACCTGGTACTGCTCAGGCGTCAACTGTTTCCGCCATTCCGCGTCGGTCTTTATCACTCTCGGGACAGCCATAGGCCCTGTAAGACCGCCTCCGGGACCAATCAGGCGAACCGTTACCATTTTATCCGAAGTTGAATCTTGGGCCGCGCTCATACCGGTTAAAAAACAACTACCAGCGAAGCCACTCAAGGCAAGGCAGAATGAACGTCGGGAAATCATAGATTCTGAGATCGCATCCGTTTTCTCCGGGAAACAATCATATATGATGATGCCGCACTGAGCCGTTCTATTCCCACTTCACCTCTCATGCTTGGTATTTAACAAACGCCTTCGACGATGAATTCGAAGAAAAATTCGTTCCGGGGGGAAGCACTGATTTATTCTTCCAACTCCGGTGCGGACAAGGCACGGATCATGAGAACTAATGAGATCGCCGCCGTCGCCAAGCAGAAGCCCAGCCAGAGATAGCGTGGACCCGGCTGGATCGACACAAACGTCGTCATGCACGCTCCGAAGAACGACAAAAAAGACGCTACGGCGAACGCCAGAAGTTTCACTGCGCCGCCGGTATCATGCGTGAGGTGAGTCAGCAGGTCTTCGGCTGGATCTCGCCTTTTGCGACGTCCTGAGTTGTTTACCGGTGATGGAGTACTGATTTCTTTTGCTTCCATGTAAGCATTACGATTCGCTCGAGAAAGGGAAGGGATCAACCTGGATTTCGAGCTGCCATGTCATCGCAATCAGAGGCGTTATTGGAGGGGAGCCGCTTTGTAGCTGGCTAGCTCGAGCGGCGACAAGCAGGCGGCTCCCGGGAGTTGCCCCTGATTCCAGGAAGCCCAGCGAATGCTCTGCCTGGGGTCCGTCCGACGATCTGGCCTAGGCGTCAGGGAAGATCTGCTGGAAACCGTTCGACATTACGCGGCAGCCGCCTGCCAGGGGCTTGGGGCTTGCGCCCTGCAAAGCGGCTCCCCGCCAGAACCAGGCGGCTCGGCGGGCTTGCAGGTATCGCATGTTCTTGTGTTTTGCGCCCCCCGTGGGCGCTGAGAATGCTTCCAGCCTGTTCGGGAGCCTCGGCCTACAATTCAAAATGCCCCCGCGCCGATCCACAACCCGCGTCACACCGATACGCCGAGACGACAACCTGTCGATACGTCCCTTTGCGCAACGCCCGTCGGATGCGCTACGGTGTCTAACCCATGAGACCGCCTATTGATGAGCCCGCAGGGAGAAAACTGGATCGCGTTCTGGTTGCCGCGGGCGCGGCTGGGGCCGGAGCTTTGTTGTTATCACGCTTTCTCAATTATCACCCTCGACGGATCGAGCAGGTAGTTACACAGAACGCCGGTACGCCGCCGGTTCTCTCACCAGGGCAAACGATCAAGGTCGTCACTTACAACACGCAGTTTTTTGCCGGGACAGGCTACCACTTCTTTTACGAGGGTGGCCCGGATACTTTGGTCAGCCGGGATGATGTCGAAGTGACGATTCAAAAAGTCGCTGAGGTCATCACTGAGGAGCGCCCGGACTTCATTCTCCTCCAGGAAGTAGATTCCGGAGCGCGGCGCACGGCTTATCTGGATCAGATTGCCCTCCTAAGAGAGGCGCTCCCGCTCGACCTGCGCAGTTACGTGGCCACTGACTATTGGCGATCCAGATTTGTACCTCACCCAAAGATCTGGGGACCTGTTGCCACCAAACTGGTTATCTTTTCCAGGTATCGATTGGGGGCTGCCCGGCGATATCAACTGCCTGTAAGACGCTCTGACCCGGTCACTAATGATTTCAACTTCAAACGAGCGATTCTCGAGGTCGAGATACCCAATCGCGACGGGAGCGGCCTGGTACTGTTGAATACCCATTTAGACGCCTTTCCGAACGGAACAAATGTTATGGATCGGCAGGTAATGGCAATTCACCGGCTGCTGGCGCATCTTGATCGCGAGGATCGGCCCTGGGTTATCGGTGGCGATTTCAATCTCCTGCCTCCCGGCCAGCGAGCCCGCCTGGCGGCGGAAACACGAAACATTTATTCCGAGCCGTCAGAAATCACCCCGATTTACCACGATTACCAAGGGGTCCCCACTGTCCACGACGCTACCGCGCGCGCCATGGAGAAGTTCTTCACCTTCACCCGGCGTGACGGTCCTCGGCGGGTGCCGGTCCGAACTTTGGATTACCTTTTTGCAGCTCAGTCGATCGGGATCGAAAAATACGGGGTCCGACAGGATGGCACGCTTGAGCTTTCCGATCACTTGCCGGTGGTAGCCGAGTTTCGGTTGCCTGGCTGAGAGTTTCAGCCAGTTCGGGGGGAAGTGAGTGCAAACTTCTTTTTAAAGTCAGCGAGAATTAGTGTTCAAACGAGTATTATCGGCTCCAAGAAGGCTCGTTACTCTTTCGTCTTTTGTATATACAGGGTCTCTGTTACACCCTACTATAACAGCCAGAGCGTTACCTTTAATGGCCAGTTGGTGCTCAATTTGCCTGCCAATTTTTCCGGCCCAAATTTACCTGACGTTTCTTTCAATGCCGATCCGGAGAGCGGCTGCTTACTTTTGTCAACTGAGGACGGTAGCCTGATTCCCGGCTTTGGCGGCACGAGCTTTGTCGCTCCCCAACTGAATGGCATCAGCCGGGTCGGAGGGGAAGATTTTTTTCGAAGGCGTTGTTCC
>JAFAVN010000210.1 GCA_019242435.1 Verrucomicrobiota bacterium
GGAACAACCTTCGACCCATCCGCCAGCGCAATCTGACCTTCGACCACTACCGTCTCGCCGGCCTTGACTCCATCGGAAACGACCACCAAATCGCCGTACCTGACCCCTTGAGTTACCAAGCGCTGCTCGGCCGTGTTATCCGGCTTGACTGAAAATAGATAGGTACCCTTACCGCCGATTTGGACAGTCTGGCTAGGCACCACCAGAGCGTCCTTCAGAATCTGCAACGTTAGCGCTACATTGAGATACTGCCCAGGCCACAAATATCGATCCGGATTGGGAATTGTTGCCCGGAGCAGGACCGTGCCGGCCTGCGTGGAGACGGTATTATCAAAGAAGGTAAGCTTACCTGTTTTAGTGATCTCCGGCCGGGACGGTGTTGCTACACTCACTTCCAGCGAGCCCCCCTGCCCTACATTCTCCCGAAGTCGTGCAAGATCGTTCTCGGAAATAGTGAAGTCGACATAGACAGGATCTTGCAACTGGATGTTGACCAGAGTCGAACCGCCGGTAGCGACATAATTACCGGGATCTACCAGCCTGCGACCAGCCCGGCCGTTAGTCGGTGAGCGCACGTAGGCGTACTCGAGATTGAGCTTTGCCAGGGCGATCGCTGCCTGGTCTTTCATGACCGCCCCGTTGAAATTTTCCACATTGGCCTTGTCGATGTCGATCTGTTGTTCGGAAACGAAGCGTTGCTGCCCGATTTTCTCGTCACGTTCCAGGTTCCGCTGGTTCAGGCTGAGTTGCGCCAGGTCGGCCTGCAACTGGCCCTGAGCCTGCTCCAAAGCGGCCTGGAACGGTCGCGGATCGATCACAAACAGTAAGTCGCCCTTCCTGACTTCCTGCCCTTCGACGAAATGAACCTCGGTAATCCTACCGCTAACCTGTGGTTGGACATTAACCGACTCAGGAGAAACCACTCGTCCGAACTCGTGAATCTGAACCGGCACGTCCATGGGTTGGACTTTCGTCACCAGTACGTTTTTAGCGGAAACTGGCACTTCGGCCTGGTTGGGCTGCCGGTTACATCCAGTAAAGAGCAAGGCCGCTAGCCAAAGGGAGCCGAAGAGTTTGGCCGGAAAGGAATTAAACCGGATCCAGCCCGACCAAGCGGAAATCATTTGAGCTTTCGGGGGAAGAACATGCATTTTGCAAAGGGATCGTGCAGGTTTGGTGCTAAGAGGCGAACGACCCTCCATGGTCGGTTCTTAGCCTCCTAGCAAGTTTCGCTCTTCCAGAAGCACTCCTTTTCGCGACGAAACCCGCCCGGGTAGCACCCGACATATACAGCACCTGTTTTGTACAGCTATTTCCGTTCCGAGCGCCGTCGTACCTGTTCAAAATTCTTCCGAAATAACAAATAACAGACACAGATAGAAGAATGCCGGCCTGTCAACTCCCAGGGTGAACATCGGGTATTCTTTACTATTTGCGGTTTGCTGTTCCGGTGAGCTCTCAGGAGAGCCCGGAATCCAGGCGAGACTGGAAGCGTCCTCCACTGAAACGAATGCTGAGTCCGGCACCAAAGGCCTCGGATAAACGGGCGCTCGAGACGACCTGCCGAACTCGGCCTTGAGCCAAAACCTCGCCGCCTTTTAAAAGAAGAGCGCAAGAGAAGCAGTGAAGTATCTCTTCGACGTGATGCGTCACTAACACGAGATTCGGCGTTTGGGCAGACTCAGCCAGTCTTTGCAAAAACCGCAAGAACCGTTCGCGCGCTACCGGATCCAGTCCGGCGCAAGGCTCATCCAGAATCAGGATTTTATGATCGGCCATCAAGGCGCGTCCGATCAGGATGCGTTGGCGCTCACCTTGGGAAAGAAAAGCCCAGGGTCTGGCGGCCAATTTTTCGCATTCCACCTGTTCGAGCAGTTCGAGAGCCTGTTGGCGCTGTTTTCCCTTTGGCGGTTTCCAGCTGTTTATTACCGCCTGGCGTCCACTCGCCACAATATCCAAACCGACCTGGTCGTCCTCAATCATTTGGCGAACGCTCGAGCTAACCAGTCCGACTTGTTTTCGCAGTTCCCGCCAATCGGCCTTGCCGTACTCCTGGTCCAGGACACGAATCCGCCCGCCGGAGGGCGTCACATAGCCGGTTATACAGCTCAAGAGAGTGGTTTTACCCGAGCCGTTGGATCCTAAGACGACCCAGTTTTCGCGCTGTTTGATCTCCCAGTTGATGCCTCGAAGTATCTCGGTCTTACCCCGGTGAACCGTTAAATCCTGAATCGAAACGATAGACATCAGGCAAAGCGGCAACGGAGTGCGAGAGCTTGGTTTAACAATCGCAGATATTGTCGTCTAGAGATCTCCACCGCTCCAAACGTGCGTAAATGAGGGGTAATATATTGGGTATCGAGCAGCGCAAATCCCCGTCGCTGCAGCCGGCCGACCAACCCCGCTAGCGCAACCTTCGATGCATCGGTTTTCCGATGAAACATAGACTCACCAAAAAAAGCGCCTTGCAGACTCACGCCGTAAAGTCCTCCGGCCAGTTCGCCGTCGCTCCAAGCCTCTATGGAATGCGCATAACCGAGATCGTGAAGGTTGAGATAACTCTGGATAATTTGTTCGCTGATCCACGTTTCTTCACGTTCCGCGCAAGCTCTAATAACCTCCTCAAAAGCAGTATCGATCTTCAGTTCAAAAACGCTCTTTTTCAGTATGCGCCGTAACCCATGCGGTAAATGAAAGGCATCGAGAGGAATGATGCCGCGAGGATCAGGTGAGAACCAGGCAATCTCTGCATTCTCGAGCGCCATCGGGAAAATCCCGCTCCGGTAAGCCTCCAACAGTAGTGAGGCCGGGATAATGGCTGTACTGGTTGGCTTGCGCACGCTGCCTTTAGAATAACGACAGAGCGGCGGGAAGCAACGGGTCTCGGCGTGTGGCGTGTGGCGTTTGGCGTGTAGGCCTGCGGGCGCGCGGTATCACCTGCCCAGTTCGGAGGGGAGCCGCTTTGTAGGCCTCGAGTTCTATGAGGAGATAGCAGTCGG
>JAFAVN010000369.1 GCA_019242435.1 Verrucomicrobiota bacterium
CTTTGATTGCCACACGTAAATCAGCGAGATGCCCAGCGCCAGAAAGAGTACGAAAACCAGAAACTTCAAAAAGCTCTTCATCTTAATGACGGGCTCAATTGCCCAAGGTCGCCCATCCTTTTGAACTCTCCATTACGATACTTAAGAAGGCTTGATTTGCAGGCAGTTGCAGTTTTGGGTCACGGTCCAAAATATTCCGGGCGACACCTCTGGCCTCATCCAGCAGATCCGCGTCCTCTAACAGATCCGCCAAGCGCAGGGGTGGAAGGCCGCTTTGCGCCGTGCCCAATAGATCTCCAGGACCGCGAAACCTCAAATCAGCCTCCGCAATCTCAAAACCGTCATTGGTTTTTTCCAGAATCGAAAGCTTGGCCAGGGCCAATGGATCCTTCGTATCCGTCATCAGGATACAGTAACTCTGGTGATTGCCGCGCCCGATGCGGCCGCGTAACTGATGCAATTGGGCCAGACCGAATCTTTCGGCGTTCTCGATCAACATCACAGTAGCATTCGGCACATCCACACCCACCTCGATCACCGTCGTGGCAATAAGGACCTGAATCTCGCCCCGGCGAAACCTTTCCATCACCCGCTCTCTTTCCTCCCCGTCCAAGCGCCCATGCAACAAACCGCAGGAGAAGGGCTTCAGCAGGGTTTCCCACCGCTTGAATTCCGTTGTCGCCGCTTTGACGCTCAGCGAGTCCGATTCTTCGATTACCGGATAGATAATATAGGCCTGCCGCATCGCCTTAAGCCGGTCACGTAGAAATTCGGCGGCCTCCGGAAGTTTATTGGAAGAACGCACCCCAGTAATGATCCCTTTTCGATTACCGGGTTTTTCGGCCAGAGTCGACACTTCAAGATCACCGTACAACGTCATCGCCAAGGTCCGCGGAATCGGGGTTGCAGTCATTACCAGCAGATCCGGCACCGGGTCACGTTGTAACAGTTGAGCTCGTTGCAGGACGCCGAACTTATGCTGCTCATCGATTACCACTAATCCCAGCCGAGGTAATGGGTCGGTTTCGTAAAGCAGCGCATGGGTTCCAACCACAATTTCCGGTTCACCTTGCAAAGGAAGAAACGATTCTTCTTTACGAATCCCAGTTCTGAGCGCGATCCGGATATTCATCGGCTTCAACCAGGAAACCAGGGTGCGATAATGCTGCTCGGCCAGGACTTGAGTGGGAGCCATCAACGCGGTTTGAAAGCCGGCCTCCGTGGCTTCCAGCATAGCGGCAGTTGCCACCAAAGTCTTTCCAGCGCCCACGTCGCCGTGCAACAGTCGGGCCATCGGGCGGCTAGCCGCTAAATCCGCTCGAATTTCTTCAATGGTCCGTCTTTGTCCCTCGGTTGGTTGAAACGGCAAGCCCTTTAAAAATTTCTCGGCCCGCTTTCCAGAGCTTGCATGGGTGTGCCCGGGACGATCGTTATTTTTTCGGCGCCGGTTTTCGACCACAACCTGGATCTCAACGAGCTCGACTAAAGCCAAAGTTCTGCGGGCTTTCTGTAACGAAGCCCAACTCTCCGGAAAGTGCAGCTGCTCAATCGAATCCCGAAAGGAGATCATGTAGCCGGGTAAAACCTGCCGATCTTCTATCTCGTTTAACCGTTGCACGGCCAGAAACATCAGCGTCCGGAGCGGGCGCTGGCGGAGACCGTCGGTCAGCGGATAAACCGGAGTGATCCGATTCATATGGATCAGGTTTTCCTCTTCCTCTTCGATTATTTCGAAGTCCGGGTGATCGAGATAGATACGGCGACGTTGCTCTTTTGGGCGGCCATAGACGACCAGTGTTTGCCCTGCAGCCAACATCCTCCGTACATAATGCTGGTTGAACCACCGGCAGATCAACCGCCCGCTTAAAGCTCCGCCTTGGCCCTCATCCAAAGTCGCTTCAACAATATTTCGTCCGCTGAAATATCGCGAAGTTACCTTTTGCACCATACCCCGAACACACACTGCCTTATCAGAACTACTGGTCGGGAATCTGCTGAACTCCGAACGATCTTCATGCCGCCTTGGATAATGCTTCAAAAGATCGCTCCAAGTCACTACACCCAGCCGGTGCAACGGGCGAACCATGGCTGAAGGTATCCAGTCAATTTCCGAGATCGGAGTCTCTAGAGCATCTTTTGCCTGATCCATTCGCCTCGGTCTAATGTAACTAGGAAAATGGCGAGAACGAGCGGGAACGTCGGGAACGAGCGGGAACGTCGGGAACGGGATTCAACGCCGAAACATCGTCAACACGCGTCACGTCGTGAACACTCGCAAACACCGTCAACGCGCCAACGCCGCGGACGGCATCAGAACCCGACGCAATGGAGGGGAGCCGCTTTGCAGGATGGCAGGTCTATATGTACCTAGCAGGCGGCTCCCGGGAACAAATCAGCGGCTCACATATCCGATCATCGGTTTGAATCACGCCGCTGGGTTGCCCGGTCAATAACCAATATCGCTTCAGGCCAACCCAAGCGGTGTTTCCGACCCTTGGGTTGTTTCCGGGAGCGCCTGCTAGGTACATATAGACCTGCCATCCTACAAAGCGGCTCCCCTCCATTGCGCCGGGTTCTGATGCCGTCAACGGCCTTCGTTCGTTCTCCCGTCCGCTCATTCACGTCGTTTCCCCGGCAGTCCGCGAGAACACGAAGCGGTCACCTATTCCCGGGGAAGTCATCGCCCGCAAACGCAAGGTTAGCGCCGTGGCCGCTACGAATAGGCCGGTCGCCAGCCCAGTCCAGACCCCGATTGCTCCAAAACCCATCGCGAATGCGGTAATCAGCGCGGTCGGCATAGCAATCGCCCAGTAGCAACCCAATCCGATGAACATCGGGATTCGCACATCGGCTAGCCCGCGCAGGCAACCGGCCGCAGTCACCTGGACACCATCGGCCAACTGAAAGATCCCGACGACTGTCAACAATCTGGTCGCTAATGGCAGGACCGCACTATCCGCAGTAAACCAGCTCGAGATTTCGCGCCCGGCTATAAGATAGAGCACCGCAAACCCGGAAGAAATCATGGCGGAGATCGCTATCGCTCCGGTCGCAATGGAGCGAACAGATGACACCCTCTGTGAACCGACCGCCTGTCCCATGCGAACCGCAGCCGCCGTGGAGATGCCTAACGGAAACATGAAGGTGGTAGCAGCGCACGTAAGGACGACTTGATGGCTGGCGAGTGCCACGGTCCCAATCCAACCCATCATCACGGCTCCAAAACTGAACGCCGCGACCTCGGCAAAGTATTGCAGGCCGATCGGCAGCCCGAGACGGAATAAGTCCATGATCTGACGCCAATCAATTTTGGAAGGAGCCAGAGCGCGCCATTTGACCCGGCTCAGCACGAGCGCATAAGCGAGGGTGCCTGCCAACACAAACACTCGGGAGCTAAAGGTAGCAATCGCCGAACCCAGCAGGCCGAGCGCCGGGAGCCCCATCCAGCCGAAAACCAATGGTAAATTCAACGCCAGGTTCAGCAGTACCCCTAGGTAAAGAATGACCGTCGGCGCTACGGGTTTCCCCAGCGCTTCACAAAACGTCTTAGCCCCTACCGAACCTAAAGCCGGTATCAAAGAGAAACCGACGATCGCAAGATAGGGTCGGGCGGCGGCTTCGATCACCAGTGGCTGTCCAAATATACTCAGGATCGACAGAAGCAGCACAATGATAGCCGAGCACGCTGCTCCCGTAAGACAAGATAACCAGAACGCGGAGCGCATCACTCCAGCGGTAGCATTCTCCCATTTAGCGCCGTGCGCTTGGGCCGCGAAAATCCCGATCGAATTCAAAATCCCGATTCCCGCCACGTACAGCGTCCCCAGGAGCGTATTCGAGAAACCCACAGCCGCCAAGGGCACGACACCGACTCGCCCTAGCACTACCGTATCGGTAATCCCCATCAACATTTGTCCGAACTGGCCGATCATCATCGGCACAGCAAGGGCAAGCGTCGCCCGTAACTCGAAGAAAAATCGCTGTTGTCTGCTGGACATGGCTTGCCCGACGCCGCGCGTTCGGTCATCGCTCGCAAGCGAAGTCGGAAACCCACCAAACTGAAATAATGCCCGGCCGCAACCGATTCCGCCCAGAAAGTCAGCTAAACCGGAGCAGGTCTGGACAGCCTGGACGCGGTGGACAGAGCCGACCCACTTGGTCCACCCTGTCCATTGTGTCCATCTAAGTCCATCATGTCCATGCTCCCTTCCCCTGAACCTTTCTTGGTCCCTACTGCAACAAGCCCTGCTTCTCAAGAAAGTCGATCACTTCGCCCACCCCGGCCTGCGTCTTTAAACCCGTAAACACAAATGGACGATCTCCCCGCATTTTTCGCGTATCCGATTCCATCACTTTTAACGAAGCTCCCACGTACGGAGCGAGATCGCTCTTGTTGATCACCAAGAGATCTGATCGCGTAATGCCTGGACCACCCTTGCGCGGAATTTTTTCGCCACCGGCGACATCGATAACGTAAATTGTGAGATCGGAAAGCTCGGGGCTGAAGGTAGCAGCCAGGTTGTCGCCCCCGGACTCGATAAACACGATATCTGCGTCAGGGAATGTCTGCAGCATGCGATCAATCGCTTCCAGATTGATGGAAGCGTCTTCCCGAATTGCCGTGTGAGGGCACCCGCCTGTCTCAACCCCCATTATACGTTCCGCCGGCAAGGCCCCCGCCAGGGTGAGCAGTCGCTGATCCTCCTTAGTATAGATATCGTTAGTAATCACTACCAAGTCATATTTGTCCCGCATGCGCTTGCAAAGCATCTCTATCAAGGTGGTTTTGCCACTGCCCACCGGGCCCCCTACTCCGACCCGTAACGGCGGTAAACTCTTGGTTCGCATAGAACGGAAATCTTACCTCCTGGGTCAGCGGCTCGGCGGCGAATCAGCCTTGGTCAACGCAGAATTACATGCGCCGTCACCGCTGTTCATATTCCTGGTGCACCGGAGCCTCTCCCTACCGATCCTGGGTTCCGGTGTCTACCAGGCAGCGATCGGTAGGGCGAGGCTCCCGGACTAACCAGACAGATGCACAACGCTCATTGCTAGTCTAACAGATTCGTGTCCGAGGCCGACTCGCTGCCGAGCCGGGGGTCGACCCAGCGCTAACTAAGTAGATGCCGCTTTCTAGCGTCGTCTATTTTGAAGCCTGTCAGTGTCCTGTCCCATAAATAGCTATGGAACAGCCCGCTACGATCGAAAAAGGCGGGTGTATTGATGCTCATGTCGGGCCGAGAGAATGCCGAGCATGGGCGCAAAGGAAGAGACTTGTTCCGGTGTCGCGTTCAACGCCCGATTGGTGACGGCAGGCACCATAGCCCGGCACCGGGTCAGAATACGGTGTCCGGCAATTTGTCCCAGCGGGACCAGTTTCATGGCTGCAGGAACTTGGGCTTCCAGCCAGCTAAAGCAGAAGGCGTTCAACGTTGTTGTTTCCGACAAATCAAGTCCCGCCGCTGCCGCTCCGAATGCAATGGGAAACGCTACCGCGCCGAGCACGCTCACAGGATTTTGCGCTCCCATCCAATGTAACTCTGCCGCTAAACGAAGCAGCGACCAGCCCATCTGCTCGGTTTCCCTTCGCAATTCGATAGACTCACGACTGGCTAGAAACCAGGAGTTCCAATATCGAACCTCGGCGAAAGCCGATGGACCGACTCGCCAGGCTCGGTGGACAAACGCGGTGACGGGACCATCACAGCGGCCGATGATATTTGTGAGACCATCCGCTATCCATTTATCCGCTTCGGCTTCATTGCGGACGAGACCGCACTCGACAGCGGTCTCCAGTCCTTGCGAATAACTGAAAGAGCCAATCGGCAAGGCTGGAGACGCCAGGTGTAATGCCCGGCAGAGTTCGTCCGGCGTAATATTCATGGGTTAGTTCCTAATTCATTCGATCCGCGAGCGGCTGCGGGAATCATTCGGGTCCCTCGTGCTCATGAAAAGCGCGCTGGGCTAGCGCCTGGTCCTCGGCAAACGTTTCGTCGTGCCCGTGTTTATGGCCGCCACCATACGCGCCGGGTTCCGGTGTGAATGGTTCGCAAGTCGCGACTACTGTTACTCCTAGCCCGATCAGCATTTCTCGGAGAACCGGATCAAAAGCTAGAAGTAGGCGGTCTGGTTCAATCTGAACCGCTGTATGCCGGTTCCCCAGGTGGTAAGCGGCCCGCGAGATCGAGAAAGGATCCGAAGCCGTCACCGCCATCAATTCCTCTTTTGCTGCTTCGATTCGAATTCTCGATCCGTCGTCACTTTCCACGATGTCCCCGGTGTGGAGCACTGTCCCGGGAGCCAGCAATAAACCTGCTTCTTCACCGGTTTCGAGCCGAACCACTTGCCGGCTTTTACGTCGCAGCTCGAAAGGAAGGACTAGAACGGGAATTCCCGCCGTTTCGTCTCGACCCGTAAGCTTGGTGAATCTCCGCATTAGAACAGGAAATAACGCTGCGCCAAAGGCAAAACTTTCGCCGGCTCGCATGTGAGGCGTTCGCCATCTGCGGTGACCTCATACGTTTCTGGATCGACCGAGATTCGCGGCTGCCAGTCATTATGGACAAGATCTTTCTTTCGAAGCTGCCGCACGTTATGGATCGGGACCAGACGTCGTGCGAGCCCGTATCGGTCAGCAATTCCCGCATCGAACGCGGCCTGCGAAACGAAGGTTAGACAAGTCTTGGCCAATGCCACCCCGCGAGTCGCAAACATTTCGCGATAAAAAACCGGCTGTGGTGTGGGGATCGACGCATTCGGATCGCCCATCAAAGCGACCGCGATCATTCCTCCCTTCAGAATTAAGGCCGGCTTTACCCCGAAAAATTCGGGAGACCAAAGTACCAGATCAGCCCACTTGCCGACCGATACCGAGCCCACCTCACCAGCAATTCCGTGAGTAATTGCAGGATTGATGGTGTACTTGGCGATATATCGCTTTACCCGAAAATTATCATGCGCCGCCGAATCACCCGGCAATGTGCCGCGTTGCACTTTCATTTTATGAGCGGTCTGCCAAGTACGGGTAATCACCTCACCGATGCGCCCCATTGCCTGGGAGTCACTCGACATCATGGAGATAGCGCCTAGATCGTGTAAAATGTCTTCTGCCGCAATCGTCTCGCGGCGAATCCGTGATTCCGCAAACGCCAAGTCTTCGGCGATCGCCGGGTCGAGATGATGGCATACCATCAGCATGTCCAGATGCTCATCCAAGGTATTGGCTGTAAAAGGTCTGGTAGGATTGGTAGAGGAAGGTAACACATTAGCCTCGCCGCAGACCTTGATGATATCAGGGGCGTGACCGCCACCTGCTCCCTCTGTGTGGTAGGTATGAATGGTCCGTCCTTTAAAGGCTGCGATACTGGCCTCGACAAAACCAGATTCGTTTAAGGTGTCCGTATGAATGGCGACCTGAGTACCCGTCTCATCAGCGACCGATAGACAGTTATCGATTGCTGCCGGGGTAGTACCCCAGTCTTCGTGTAACTTTAAACCGATCGCACCGGCAGCAATTTGTTCGCGCAAGGGGGCCGGCCGGCTGGCATTTCCCTTTCCTAAAAACCCGAGATTAATCGGATAACCTTCCGCTGCCTGCAACATCCTCTCGATGTACCAGGGTCCCGGCGTGCAAGTGGTGGCAAAGGTTCCGGTGGCCGGGCCGGTGCCGCCTCCAATCATGGTAGTTAACCCGGCAGCAATCGCCTCATCAATCTGTTGCGGACAGATAAAATGAATATGGGTATCGATCCCGCCCGCCGTCACGATCATATGCTCCCCCGCAATAATTTCGGTGCTCGGCCCGATAATGATAGTGACGCCGGGCTGAATATCGGGATTGCCTGCTTTGCCGATGCCCAAGACTCGGCCATCCTTGATGCCGATATCCGCTTTGACGATGCCGCTGTGGTCCACTATCACTGCGTTTGTGATCACAGCATCGGCTGCATCCTTGCTTTCCCGCTGCGATTGGCCCATGCCATCCCGAATCACCTTACCACCGCCGAATTTCACCTCTTCTCCGTAGATCGTGAAATCCTTCTCAATCTGGATAAAAAGCTCGGTATCGGCCAGTCGAATCCGATCGCCCACCGTCGGTCCAAACATTTCTGCGTACGCTTGCCGGGATATTTTCATCTGAAAGGAGTTCGGAACTTCAGGAGGAGTCTTTTGACTTCTTTCCCATTAAAGCGGCCCCATCACTTTTGCGTTAAACCCGTAAATGACGCGGTCTCCCGCGATTTGAACTAGCTCTACCGTTCTTTCCTGACCGGGCTCGAACCGAACTGCCGTTCCCGCCGCAATATTCAGTCGATACCCCCTTGTGGCCTCGCGATCGAACTGGAGTGCCTCGTTGATTTCATAAAAATGAAAATGGGAACCGATCTGGATCGGACGATCTCCAGTATTTGCTACGGCGACACTTAACACTGGACGGCCGGCGTTAAGCTCGATTTCACCTTCTTCTACCAATATCTCGCCAGGAATCATCTTGATGATTTGATTGGAGATTAGTTAGTGATTTGCGCGGTAGCGCGAAGACTGGAATCGCTGTGCTTCCTTCAGTT
>JAFAVN010000427.1 GCA_019242435.1 Verrucomicrobiota bacterium
CACCATCTGGTAACACTCCAGGAAACCGGTAGCGAAATCTTCCGGACGCTTCTGGATCCAATCATCCACTTGGCTCAACCCAAAGAAACCGCCGGTTTCTATTTCGGTTTCGTTGAAGTCAGGAACCTCATCGGCCTGAGCGAAATAGATGCGAATGAATTCCCATCCCGTCAGGGCGGAAGCCGGCACTTTTGCAATTTCTTTCAAGGGAGAATTTAACCCCAGTTCTTCATACAATTCGCGGCCGGCACATTGTTCGTAGGACTCGCCTTCGTCTACGTGTCCGGCCGCGCTTGAGTCCCATTTCCTGGGAAAATTGTCCTTCCGACGCGAGCGACGCTGCAAAAACAGTTCTCCCCGGCCATTCAAGACAAAGATATGCACGGCCCGATGTAAGAGCTTGTCCGCATGTACCTTCCAGCGAGGAAGGCCTCCAATCGGCCGATCTTGTCCATCTACAACCTGCAGCCGTTCTTGGGTCTCCGCATCGCCGGCTACCGGTCGGGTAGGGATCCCGGCCTGCTGGGGACTCAAACGTTTAGCGAGATTTGCCCAGCCTGTCGGTGAAATCTCCTCGGCACGAGACAAGGGGCCAAACCCCTCAGCCTCGAGCGCCGCCGCCACCGATTGCGCCGGTACCAGTTTGCCCAAGGTATTGCTCAGCTTCTTCCTTCGCTCGGAGAACCCCGTTTTCACCAGCCTGGTCAACCAATCGGCATTGATTTCGGCCACGTCCGCCGGTAACAAGCGATCCAGTTCGACTGCCACTGAATCGACATCCGGCCGCGGCAGGAAAACGCTAGGGGGTAGTATCTTCAGTCGTCGAATCCGCCAGCGTTGCTGCAGTAAGACTGTTATAGCACCATACTCGCCGGATCGAGGCAATGCGGTGAGCCGGTCTCCGACCTCTTTTTGGACCGTTAACACCATGCGTGAGAATGGGCATGGCTCTGCCGAAAAATGAAAGAGGAGCGCGCTGGACAGGTAGTACGGGAGATTTCCGATCAGTTTGACCTCGCCCCTACAA
Organism: Verrucomicrobiota bacterium; assembly: GCA_019242435.1. Lineage (GTDB taxonomy): Bacteria > Verrucomicrobiota > Verrucomicrobiia > Chthoniobacterales > JAFAMB01 > JAFAVN01. The sequence goes on from JAFAVN010000427.1 coordinate 1,028, forward strand.
AACAGCTGCTTAGGATTGTAATCCAGGGCATCGCCTTCAACCACTTCCACGTTCGGCCGGGCGAATCGTTCTCGAAGGAAGGGCGCAAATAACCGGTCTTTTTCAATCAAAGTTGCCGACACCCGATCCAGAGGAAGGCATTCAGTCAAGGCCCCGAGGCCCGGGCCAATCTCCAACACAGACTCCCCTTGGTTAAGATGAAGCTGCTGAACGAGCCAATTAGCAAGGTTTCCATCATGCAAGAAGTTTTGGCCGAGAGACTTACGCGGGGACGCCCCCAGGCGTTCGAGAGTTGACTTGATTTCAGAAATCTTCACTCGGCAGAGCCCGGCAGAAGGACACTTGCTGCCACGTTTTTCTCCAAAACACCGAACTTTTTCACAAGTTATTCACAAGGCTTTTCTTCCCCTGATCGTTTGCTCTCGGGTCCTGAAAGATCTGCTAAATCGCCAGGTCCGCGTCGCTTTCTCAGCCGGATTCGGACTTGCAAAAAACGCCGAACTTCGGAAAGTGCCAAGCCTTCGATAAAGTAGGACGAAGCCGCCTTACCGATCCCGTAGGTGCCGGCAGCAGCAACTCCTCCGGAAATAGCATTCCCCCACCCAGGCAGCAGTTTTACCGCTGCTCGGGCGCCTTCTCGAAGCACCATCCCCGCCCCGATGTTCATCCCAAGCGCCCCTAGAAATTCCGCCGCTGCTCTCAAATTAAGCTCGCGACCGCTAATGTGCATGATGCCGGCTACCATCGCGAACTGCAGTGTGGTTAGAATTGGGAAATCTGCCAAGGGAATAGGTTGAGCCCCAATGGCAGCGCTGATTGCGGAAACAGACCGAGTTAACCGGGACGCCAACTCGCGTTGCAATTCCCTCGTGCCAAACAGCCGAGCCGCGTCGACCTGGGCGTCTTCGGGAAGTTCTCGAGCCAATAAGTTTGCTAGGTCGCGAATATTTTTTCTTTGATCGCGATCTGGATCAAGGGTCCCATCTTGGCGAAACCGAACAAAGGATGAAACCGCAATCGCTCGAACGAAATGAGCGCCCAGGCTGCTTTGGCGGGTGAGCCGTTCTTGCAGCTCGGCCCGGCCATTCTCTACAATTTCAGCCGGTGTCAGGTCGGGAAAGTCAATGACAGCGATCAGGGGGATCTTTCGGTCAAATCGCTGTTGAACAAATTCCAAAACGCGGGACGCCTGGTCGCACGCGGAACCAAGGTCCTCGTGTGTGGTCCCGTCGACCAGGAACAAACAGATATCGGGAGCATCCTCAGCCAGGATATTGGTCAGGTTGGCCCAGGAGCGGCTGGCTTCATTGGCGCTTCGAGCATCGAGGCCGCAAAAACCGCCCTTACCCTTCTGCTCGTAGCTAATCCATCCGGAGCCTTGAGGAGGATCGATCAGTCTGAGTTCAGAGCCGAGGAGAGCGGATAGCAAAGCAGACGCATTAGCTTCTGACTGCCCCAGAAATGCGATACGGGCAGGACGTTGGGTCAAGAAGATCTGTTTGATCGGCCGGAGTTCATTGAGAACCGCGTTTTGCAGGGGCCCGGGCAACCGCCCAACCAAACCCTCGATCTTCTCGTAGATACTAAGAAGAGTTTGCTGATTCATCTTTTCTGGGAGCTAGCAGAATCCTCTTTCTATCCCGTTTTTGCTAACTACCTGTGCGCCGCCCATCTGATTAGCGGCATTGCCGGATGCCTTTGGGCCCTAGATGCTGGCTTCCAGACCTGCGCCCCGCTCAAGTAACGCTTTCGCCAACAAGGTAACGTGTTCCGCCGGTTTCACCTTTTTCAAGATATGCGTAATCCGCTGATCGGGTCCGATCACAAACGTCGTTCGCTCCGTCCCGAAGTACTTTTTGCCGTACATACTCTTCTCAACCCAAACTCCATAACTTTGGACGATTTGCTTTTCGGCGTCGCTCAGCAATGGAAACGGCAGCCCATTTTTCTTGATGAATTTCGCATGGCTCTCGGCCGAATCCACGCTGACCCCGAAGAGTTCCGCCTTTGACTGAATTTCACCCCAGGTGTCGCGAAGGTCACATGCTTGTCTGGTGCAGCCCGGGGTGTCGTCTTTCGAGTAAAAATAGAGGACCAGGGCGGAGCCCTTGAAGTCGCGCAGTTTGACCGGTTGCCCAGATCCGTAAATACCTCCGACCGCTATCGCTTGGAAATCAGGGGCCGGGTCGCCAATGTTCAATTCCATATACACGTCGCGAAAGCTCTCACGGCTAGACCCGCCGCGCAATCCACTTCGCCGCAGCTTCGCCGGAGATCTTGCCGGTGACATAGCAGCCTTGCATGAGATACCCGCCGGTCGGCGCATCCCAATCGATCATTTCTCCGGCACAAAAGACGCCTGGGTACCGATTTAACATGAGTTGACCGTCTAATTCGGCCCAATCAACGCCGCCCGCCGACGAGATGGCTTCAGTGATCGGCCGCGGACGGCTCAACCGCAGAGCACACCCTCGCACTGCTACGAGCAAGGATTTAAAATCCTTGGGCTTCATCACCTCCTCGATCAGCCCGATCGCTGTCGGACTTAAACGCCAGCTCTTCACTGCCGAATCTGATAAGCTTTCGCCGTCTCGCCACTTATCTCTGAGATCCTGATCAGACAGATCGGGCTTGAAATCGATCTCGATCTCAGGGTTTTCCCGGATCTGGCGCCCGAGTTGATACAGAGCTCCGCCTTCCAGGCCGTATTGGGTAATGAGAAGCTCTCCCCGGACAATGCGGCCCGAACACCTCACCGACAGATTCTTCAACGGCTTCCCCTCGGCCAGCCTCAGAAACTCGGGCGACCAGGTGTACTCCCAACCAACATTGGACGCAATGAAGGTATTGACCCGAATTCCCATCCGGCCAAACTTTTCCACCCAAGTAGCGTCAGACCCTGTCTGTGGCCAGGAAGCACCCCCTAACGCAAAGACCACGGCATCGGCAGTAACCGTTAGAGGCTCTTCCCCCTTCTTAAAAATCACGTCCAACGGACCGTCGCCAGTTAGTTCGTGGAACTTGTATCCCAGGTGAATATCACACCCGAGCCGATAAAGACGCTCTAACCAACGCTCCAGAATTTCCGGGGCCCGTTTGGAACGAGGAAAGATTCGCCCGCTTGTGCCCACGAAAGTCGCTATCCCAAGCTCCTCGAACCAGTTCCGCAACGTCTGCGGCGGAAAGCGCTGCAGCATTCCCTCCCAGCGATCCGGGTCGTCATACCGAGCGGCAAAGCTCTCCAGAGGTTCAGAGTGAGTGATGTTCAGGCCCCCACGGCCGGCGATCAAAAACTTCCGGCCAAGGGACGATTTGTGATCAAAGATGTGCGTGACAACCCCCGAATGCGCCAACGCCTCCGCCGCCCATAGACCCGCGGGACCCGCTCCGATTACCACCGCGCCTTCGAATTTCACTTAAGTTCCAACATTCGCAGAATCGGGAGTTCAGCCTGTTTTCTAATACTTTCCGGCATAGTGATTTCTGGTTGAAGCGTCTCCAACGCGTCGCGCAGTTTTTCCAGGGTGTTCCGCTTCATGAACCGGCAGTCTGCGCAGGCACAGTTTTCAGTCGGGCCGGGAATGAACTCCTTGTCCGGCAACTCTTTTTTCAGTCGATGTAGCATTCCGGATTCTGTCGCGATAATGAAAGAGTTGGCCGGTGAATTCCGACAGTAACTGACCATTTTTTCGGTCGAACAAACCTCGTCTGCCAGGAGGCGCACCGCGTAGGTGCATTCCGGGTGCGCGACCACGGGAGCGTCCGGATAGACTTCCCGTATTCGTTGGATGCTGTTCTGTGTGAACTCGACATGGACATAACAGGCACCCCGCCATAGATCCATCTTCCGGCCCGTTTGTTCCATAACCCAGGAACCAAGGTTTTGATCAGGAACAAAAAGTATATTCCGATCCTTCGGCGCGGCCTGCACGACCTTTACCGCGTTGCCGCTTGTGCAAATGATATCCGACAGCGCCTTCACTCCGGCGCTGCAGTTGATATACGCGATCACGTAGTAGTTCCTGTCGCGATGCCGGTTCAGAAAATCAGCAAGATGATCGGCCGGGCAGGAATCCGCTAGCGAGCAACCAGCCTCCAGGTCCGGCAAAATCACTTTTCGCCCCGGATTCACAATCTTGGCGGTCTCCGCCATAAAATGGACACCGCAGAACACAATCACATCTGCGTCTGACTCTTTAGCCCGATAGCTCAGCCCGAGAGAGTCACCGACAAAGTCCGCAACATCTTGTATTTCAGGAACTTGATAATTGTGGGCCAGAATTACCGCTTTTCTTTCCACCTTGAGGCGCAAGACCTCACTCGCAAGATCGTAACCTTCCTTCAAAGCCACCATTTGATAGAGTATGATTTCTCTATTGGATAGATTCAATGCCGTTTTGAATGAAGATCGTTTGGCGGCTTCCGTTCGGCTTTATGGTCGATGGGCAAACGATCTGCTGACGGGAGGATGGAGTGAAGCCGCTGGGACCCTTGCTAATCTCTAAAGGCGTCAAACAGGTGACTCCCATCCGATGATCGGCTCGACACTACCAGTCACCAATCACCACCACTACCCTTTGTCCTTGAGAAATCTCTTCGCCCGCACCCACCCTCAAAAGTGCGTTTGCTTTGGCGAGCCCAAAGAGTGCGTGCGACTCCTGGACGCCTGTTGGTGTGAATTGTCCGGACTCCAAGCGTCCCCGGAGATAATGCGGACGTTCACCCGGATTCTTGATAGCCTGAGAAGCCACGGCCTCCGTCATACTGAGGCTGGCGCCTCGCCAACCCTGCAATGCCAAGAGCGCCGGTCTCACGAAAAGAACAAACGTAACAAAGGCGGAGACCGGATTACCGGGTAACCCAAAAAGCCAAGCTTCGTGCAGCCGGCCAAATACAAAGGGCTTGCCCGGGCGTACCGCCACTTTCCAGAGATCGATTTTCCCACCGATCCTTTCAACTGTGGACTTCACCAGGTCGCGCTCCCCTACCGATACTCCGCCAGCAATCAGTACTACATCACGCGACGCTGCTTTCCGCAGCGCATTGAAATGATCTTGTTCCCGATCGGGTACAGGCTCGAACAGGTGCGGAACTCCACCAGCTTTGCGTACCAACTCCTGCAGCATAATCCGATTGGTTTCGTAAATCTCCCCGGGACCCAGCGGTTCAGGTGCAGTCCGGAGTTCGCTTCCGGTGGCAAGGACAGCTACTTCCGGCCGCCGAAAAACTTTGACTCGGCCCATTCCCTGCGAGGCCAGCGTTGCCAGTAATGGCGCGGTCAAGCGGGTACCCCCTGGAGCGATCTTTTGCCCTTCACAAAGATCGCCTCCGCGCCGCCGGATGAAGTCGCCGATCGCAACTGCTTCCCGGATGGTGATCGTATTGCCTTCCCGATCGCAGTCTTCCTGCATCACGACGGCATCAGCTCCCTGAGGAATGGGTGCGCCCGTATAGAGCCGGATTGCCGCTCCGGGCAACACCGTCAGTCCCTGGTCCGGCCCGGCGGGCTGCTCGCCTGTGATTCGAAGCTTCGCACCCGCCGTGGCATCTGCCGCCCGCACCGCGTAACCATCCATCATCGAGTTGTCAAAGCGCGGCAGCGCCGCTTTCGCGAACACGTCCTCGGCCAACACCCGGTCTCCGGCCGCAAACAGCGGTTCTTCTTCTGCCTCCAGCGGCCGGATAGCGGCGAGAATCGAGCCAAGGGCTTCTTCTTCTGTCAGCATAACCTTAATTCAAGGACGGATCGTCAGGCGCGAGCGCCAGCAGGTAGTACGCTGGTCCCTTTAACTTCATGAATCCCAACCATGATTTCTGGTCCGGTTCTCCCGCCAGGAGTTCCGCGTCCATATCTTTTACAAACCAAGCGTTTTGCCCGAGTTCTCCTTCCAGCTGCCCCGCGCTCCAGCCGGCGTAACCTCGAAACGCTCGGACAAAGCCGCGCCCTTCGCGCAAGATCTCTTCGGCATCACCAAGCGAAACCGGTACTTGGAACGCCCCCGGCACCCCAGTGTGTCCGTCGAGAAATGCCATCAAAATCAGTTCATCCGAAGAAACCGGGCCGCCTTCGTAAACGGGCACATCCGCCAGTCCCGGGAACGCTGGTTCCGCGACCAGATCGGCTAACCTTTGATGCATCGGGCGGTTAACTACCACCCCGAAAGCGCCCTCAGCTTCTTCATGGCTCGAAATGAAGAGAATCGTTCGCCGGAAATGCGGATCTTTCAGCGAAGGATGCGCAAATAAAAGTTTTCCGCCAATGCTGAATTTCTCTTCGCCCTCGAGCCTCACAAGGGTCAGATTAAGAGCGACTAGTCACTGTTCAAGGGCCAGTCACGAAAATTCCTAATTTGAGTATTATGCAGCTTAACTGCACACCAATTCACATTGCAGACCGTGAATTTCGATCCCGTCTATTGGTTGGGACAGGCAAGTTTTCCAGTAACACTGTCATGCAGGACGCCTTGGAAGCTAGCGGGACCGAGATCGTAACCGTTGCTCTGCGTCGAGCGGATCTATCAGGCCGGCACGATCCTTTCGCCAACATTCTGGACTTCATCGACTCAGCCCGGTACCTTCTGCTGCCAAACACGAGTGGCGCCATGAACGCCGATGAAGCCGTACGGCTCGCCCGTCTCGCGGCATCGGCTGGACTTCCTAAATGGGTAAAGCTGGAGATTCACCCCGACCCTCACTATTTGCTTCCGGACCCGATCGAAACGCTTTATGCAGCAGAGAGACTCGTCAAAGAAGGTTTTGTGGTGCTGCCCTACATTAACGCTGATCCGGTGCTTGCCAAACGCCTGGAAGAGGTGGGTACCGCGACGGTAATGCCGCTTGGTTCTCCGATCGGCAGCAACCAGGGATTGCGCACCCGGGATCAGCTACAAATTATCATCGATCAGGCTTTGGTTCCTGTGATTATCGACGCCGGCTTAGGCGCTCCGAGCCACGCCGCCGCCGCCATGGAACTGGGTGCAGACGCGGTGCTGGTCAACACCGCAATCGCGATTGCCCCGGACCCTGTTCGCATGGCAGTGGCCTTCAAAAATGCAGTTGAAGCTGGGCGCATGGCCTTTGAAATCGGCCTCGGAACAGAGCGCCAGACCGCCGAGGCCACCAGCCCGCTGGAAGCCATTTTGCGGCAGAAGTGATATTGAGAAGCGCAGAAGTGCAGGAGCGCAGAACGGCAGCGAGGAGGCGTTCACGTTTCGGAGACGTTTGACTTCGCAGCCGGCTCAGAACTCTCCAGAGCGTTCATTTTGTCTACGACCAACTCCCCACCCCCTCTCCTCCAAGTGGTTGCGCTGACGGTCTGGTTCCCGATTCGGTCTGGAGCTCCCGGACGGCGTGACCGATTCGTCAAAGCGGCGACCGATGTCAGTTTTAGCATATCGCCCGGAAAAACGCTCGGCCTCGTCGGCGAGAGCGGTAGCGGCAAAACGACCGTCGGTAAGGCCATCTTGAGACTGGTCCCGATCACAAGCGGAACGATCCGGTTGGCTGGAACTGACATCACCACTCTTCCCGAATCACGGTTCCGGCCCTTCCGTCGCCAGGTCCAAATGATCTTTCAAGATCCATTCGGTTCCCTGAATCCTCGGTGGAACATCCTTCGGATCATCAATGAACCACTCAAGATTCATTTTCCAGGATTAAACCGGTCCCAGAGAGAGGAACGGGTTGTGCAACTGCTGCGTAAAGTAGGCCTTTCTGCGAATAGTTTGCGCCGGTACCCACACGAGTTCAGCGGCGGACAACGCCAACGGATTGGGATCGCTCGCGCATTGGCTGTCGAACCGAAACTCATCGTGTGCGACGAGGCGGTGAGCGCTCTGGACGTCAGTGTTCAGGCGCAGATCGTAAATCTTTTACAGGATCTCCAGCAGGAACTCGGCCTTTCTTACCTCTTCATTTCCCACGATCTTGCAGTCGTCGAGCATATCAGTCATGATGTGGCCGTAATGTACCGCGGTAAAATTGTTGAAAAGGCCGATGCCGCCTCAATCTACCGGCATCCCCAGCATGAGTATACCCGAAACCTGCTCGCCAGCGTTCCCTCTGTGGATTAAAGTCTTGTTTGTTTAATGAATCTGTTTCTTAAGAAGTTATTGGGGATGAATTGGCTGCTGGCAGCGATCGCCATTGCTCTCTCGATCTTTGGGGTTATTGCCATCTATAGCGTGACGTTCATGCGGGAAGAGCTTTATCTCCAGGAAATGTGGCGGCGTCAGGTCGTCTGGTTAGTCATTGCTATCATTGCTTTCTTTGTAACATCCCTCGTCAATTATCGGGTCTGGCTCAGTAACATCATTTTTCCACTGCTTTTATATCTCGCCGGCCTCGGTTTTCTGGTTCTCACCCATTTTTTCGGACGAACTACGTACGGTGCTAAAAGCTGGCTGGAACTTGGCCCGATCAGTTTTCAACCGGCGCAGCTCGCCATTGTTGCCACTCTACTATTACTGTCGTGGTTGCTGGCGAATACCGGGAATTGGACCGGCTTCTGGCCTACGATCGGCAGGATCTTGAGCTGCGGCGCCATCATTGCTCCGCCTTGGCTACTCATCCTGATCCAGCCGGACCTGGGGGAATGCCTGGTAATGCTGCCACCGCTACTGGCCATCTTTTTCGTGGGTAGGATTCCAAAACGCTACCTTCTTGTTCTCATCATCGGAGCCATCGCCGTCGTACCAGTGATTGCAAACTTCGGCTTGAAGACTTACCAGCGCGAGCGCCTGACGACCTTTATTAACCCCGATTACGACCCTCAGGGGGCAAGCTGGACGATTAACCAGGCACTGATCGCGATCGGCTCCGGCGGGCTCAACGGTAAGGGGTTTGCTGCGCCGAATACCCAGATCCAACTCGGCTTTCTGCCTTCAACCATTGTGCATACCGATTTCATTTTTGCCGGTATCTCTGAACAATTCGGATTCGTAGGAGACATCGCACTGGTTACCGCTTACGCCTCACTATTGATGACGGGGTTACTCATTGCGGCCAGCGCGCCGGACGAACTCGGCCGCTTGGCGGCGGTTTCAATTGTCGGATTGATCTTCACCCACGTCTTTATGAATATCGGGATGAACATCTCGATCACCCCAATTACGGGTGTTCCGTTGCCGCTAATCAGCTACGGCGGTTCAT
>JAFAVN010000533.1 GCA_019242435.1 Verrucomicrobiota bacterium
TATTTTAGCGCCGGAAGGACATATGGATTTCCCAAAGTATTTCCAACCGGACCCCAGGGTCTGTGGTGGCGAGATCGTTATAACCGGCACGCGGGTTATACTTCGGACCGTCCTGGCAAGGCTCGCAAAAGGCTCCTCTTTCGATGAGATTCTGAAAGACTATCCTTCTCTGTCTGATATCAGCTCCGCGCGGTTGTCGTGTTCGCGGCTGCGACCGCAAAGGAGGACCTTCCGCTGCTGCCGGTGCCAACTCTCGAGTGAAACTCAAACTCGACGAGAACATTTCGGCGAGCGCTCGTTCCGTTCGTTAAGCCAGCACTCCTCAGGTTCGAAACTGAACTCAAAAAAAATTGGCAAGAATTGCAGAAAATCGTTCAAAAATCAGAACACCCTTGGATCGAAGTCTCGGTGGGGGCATTGACGTAAGTTCACTTGTCCGTTTCGGAACGCCTGGATTCAGATCCTAAGCCATTGGGTACCAGACATTTAAGAAGTCGAATTCCGGAAGTGAAGGCCGCCTTCACTTTTGGTTGCGGGGGTAGGATTTGAACCTACGACCTTCAGGTTATGAGCCTGACGAGCTACCAGGCTGCTCCACCCCGCGTTTTAAGGAAAGCCATAATTGCTTACATCAAAGCGGGGCGCAACCCTTTTTGTGATAAAATTTATGACACGGCGGCAGCCGGGAATGATCTCTTTCTCATTTTGATCCAGACGCACGCAGGTACCGACTGAACCTTCGGGCTGCTAATATCTTCCACGAAATAAGCGTTTTTTGAAAAATACGCGTTCACCTGTACTTATGGTTAAGGTCCTGAACTCCTGAGCCTCCGCACTTCTCAACATGTCCGCTCCACGCTTCCTTTCTCCCGCCACACCCTATCTGGCAACCACCTATACCGCGGCGCCGTCCCGCTACGATCAGATCCCGTTTCGGCGTGCAGGTCGCAGCGGTTTGTTGCTGCCTTGCATCTCCTTGGGACTGTGGCAGAACTTTGGTGAAGCTGATCCTATCGCCAACAGCCGGTCTGTGCTGCGGCGGTCATTTGACCTAGGCATCACCCATTTCGATCTGGCCAACAACTATGGGCCGCCGTACGGCGCCGCGGAAAAAACCTTTGGAGAGATCTTTAAGACCGATTTTTGCGCTTACCGCGATGAAATGGTGATCTCCACCAAGGCCGGCTTCGATATGTGGCCGGGTCCATACGGAGAATGGGGTTCCCGCAAATATTTGATAGCCAGTCTGGATCAAAGCTTGTCGCGGATGGGCTTGGACTATGTCGATATCTTCTACTCGCATCGGCCCGACCCGGAAACTCCCTTGGAAGAGACTATGGGAGCGCTCGATCATCTCGTCCGCCAAGGTAAAGCGCTTTATGTCGGTATTTCCAATTATTCACCGGAGCAGACACAGGAGGCGTCCCGGATCCTCCGGTCTATGGGCACGCCCTGCCTGCTTCATCAGCCGCGTTACAATATGTTTGATCGCCATATTGAAGAAGGCTTACTCGATATACTGCGAGCCGAAGGGATCGGGTGCATCGCCTTTTCACCTCTGGCCCAGGGGCTGTTAACGGAGAGGTATCTAGAGGGAATCCCGAGTAACTCGCGGGCGGGTAAAGCCGGCCGCTTCTTGAAGCCGGAAAACGTCACTGAAGAGGTTCTTGGGAAGGTGCGGAAACTGGCGGCTATCGCCCGCCAACGCGGTCAGAGCTTGGCTCAGCTCGCGGTCACCTGGATTCTGAGCCAACCGCAGGTTACCTCAGTCATCATTGGCGCTAGCTGCCCGAGTCAGGTTGAAGAGCTGCAGGCCGGGCTTTCGTTCCCGCCGTTAGCAGAGAACGAGCTACAAGCCATCGACCATTGCCTAAAATAGATCCCGTCTGCCTGGGATCTCTAAGCGTCAAACTCCGGATGTCAAAACCGGTTGAATGGCAATGCTGAAGCGGTAAAAAGGCATGTCCTGATGGTTGTGCTCGCGGCCATATGCTACTTCCTGGCGTACCATCCATTCCTGTCGATGCCCTGATCATCCTGGCCGGCCTCGTCATCAGCGCGCTATTGGCGCAATTATCGCGGCGCCGGATGTGGTACTTGATGATTGTCCCGTTTTACCTTTGCAGCTAATTCAATCTCTTTACCGGTCATCTCTTAGACGCCTTATTTCTCAACGCGTTTGGAACCCGAGGAACTGCAGTGATTGTCCACTCACAGAAGACAGCCTCGCAGCTCAATGACCAGAATGTCTGGGCTTATGACGCCGTGTTAAAAACCGCGGATGGCCGCGACGTGGTTGTGCATTTCGACACCAGGTCGGCCTTGGGAGGAATACGTCGCGGAACCACCAGGCGATCGTAGTCGGCCAGAAACTGCCTGAAATGCTATTTTACGGTTCGCCATGGAAGACTTCGTCTTCCCGAGCTGCAAGTGTTCAAGGTCCCAAGTGACTGATGTAAGGTGCTTAGCCCGTGAGGCTTTGGGCGCCTGGGAAGATGTTAGCAGCTGTCGAGTACCTACTTCTTGGAGATTCTGTGCCTATGCTCTTGAAATGTTTTGATTCTACTGGCATAACACACGAGCAGATGACCAAGACCCAACTTCAAATCGCCTTAGCCGCAGCCACTGAAACTGATAAGAAAACAGCCGGAGCTTTCCTGGATGCACTTGGCAGCCTCGCTTATAAAACCATCAAAAAAGAAGGTGAATTCACGCTGCCGGGTTTTGGAAAGCTGGTAAAACAGAAGCGTAAAGCGCGCACCGGTTTTAACCCAAAGACGCAGCAGAAAATCAAAATTCCCGCGAAAACGGTCGTGAAATTTCGAGTCGCCAAAGCGGCAAAGGACGCGATCCTCGGCGCGAAGAAAGTAGCGTAGTGCCTCGGCTGAAGCTCGTTGTCGGGAGCACGACTCGCAGTTTGTTACAGCCCTAGCTCTGACAGCCCGGGATGGTCATCGGGGCGGGGGCCAAGGGGCCAGCGGTATTTGCGATCCGATTCCTTGATAAGCAGGTCGTTGATACTTGCAAGACGTCGAGCCATAAAGCCGTTGGTGTCGAATTCCCAATTTTCGTTGCCGTACGACCGGAACCAATTGCCACTGTCGTCGTGCCACTCGTAGGCGAATCGCACCGCGATACGTTTTCCGCTTGGCACCCATAGTTCTTTGATCAGCCTATAATCCAGTTCCTTGGCCCACTTCCGCCTGAGAAACTGAATGATCTGCTCCCGGCCGAAAATAAATTCTGCGCGATTTCGCCAGTAACTATCAACTGTATAAGCCCCGGCAACTTTCTCCGGGTCACGAGTATTCCAGGCATTTTCCGCCAGCCGCACCTTCTTCACCGCAGCTTCGTGATCGAAAGGTGGTACCGGCAAACGTTGAGCGTCAGAGGCAGCCATAAGCGTGAGGCAATTGATCCTATGGCGCAGATAGAAGATAGCAAATAGCAGATTGCCGGCTTAAAAAACCAAAGTCTGATCAACTGACCTCTCCTATCTTTTATCTGCCATTTGCTATCTGCAGGGCTAAAACGCTTGGTTTTCTATCGTTACCATGGATACACTTGGGGCATCGGCGCATGACCACGATGGCCTCCACGGACCTGATTCCCCGCAGGCGAGCAAAAGATTTGCGTGCCGGGCTGAGCACTATTCTGGAGATGATCGCTCGGTCGGCGCCGCTATCTGAGGTGCTCGATCAGCTTATGCGCCTTAACGAAGCTCAATCGACCGGATTACTTGGTTCGATTTTGCTCTTGGATGCAGACGGCAAAACTTTGAATCACGGAGCAGCTCCCAGCCTTCCTACGGATTACGTCAGGACGATTGATGGCGTCCAGATTGGACCTAAAGCCGGGTCGTGCGGGACCGCCGCTTATCTTAAAAAGCCCGTCATTGTTACCGATATCCTGGCCGATCCGCTTTGGGATGATTACCGTCACATTGCAGCTCGTTTTGGTCTAAGGGCTTGTTGGTCGACTCCGATTTTTTCGAGCGAGAGTAAGGTCATCGGAACGTTCGCGATGTATTATCGGGACGTCCGCGTACCTGCTCAATCTGAGTTGCGGCTAGTCCAGGTAACGACTCAACTGGCGAGCATTGCCATCGAGCGCATGCGTTTAGAGGAACGATTGCGTCAGGCCCAAAAAATGGAAGCATTTGGGCAATTAACCGGGGGTATCGCCCATGATTTCAATAACATTCTCAGCGTGATAAAAGGTCACGCTTCGCTGTTGCTGATCGGTGATCTTTCAGATTCGGAACGACAATCAGCGATCGCGGAGATATCAGCAGCGGCCGATCGAGCGTCCGAGATGACTCATCACTTACTGACATTCGGTCGTCGCCGCCTGATGCGATTGCAAGATTACGATCTTAACGAGATCCTGGCGACGGTTGCCGGAATGCTGAAACGATTGATCGGGGAACATATTGTTTTTGAGATTGGGTATGCCCAGTCGCCGGTTTTGGTACGGGTAGATCCTGGGATGATCGAACAAGTCTTGATCAATCTGGCGATCAATGCGCGGGACGCGATGCCTGGAGGCGGCCGGCTCACGTTAGAAACGGACTTGGTAACGCAACCCGGCCAGGGAGCCACCCCCTCCGACCGAGACGCCAACCAATACGTATGTTTGGTCATCTCTGATACCGGCACCGGGATTGCTTCTGAGCATTTGCCGCGCATTTTCGAACCGTTTTTCACCACGAAGGAACCTGGCAAAGGAACCGGACTCGGGCTTTCGACCGTACTGGGTATTGTCGGGCAGCATCAAGGTCGGCTTGAGGTTGAAAGCCAGGTTGGTAAGGGTACCGTTTTTCGACTGTTTCTTCCTAGAACCGCTAACCAGCACCTTACTTCGAAACGCCGTCCGGAATTGTCGGAAATCCGCGGCGGAAAAGAGACGGTTTTGCTGGTGGAAGACGAGGAGGCGGTACGGCGGCTGATGCAGAAGCTGCTAAGGAGCCGTGGATACGAGGTGCGCGCTGCTCCTTCAGCAGGCGCTGCTTTCAGAATTTGGAAAAAGTATCGCGAGAATATCGACCTGCTTATAACCGATCTGGTTATCCCTGGCGGTATCGATGGCGGCAGTTTGGCTGATCGGCTGCGTTCAGAAAAGCCAGCGCTCAAAGTTCTTTATAGCAGCGGGTATAACGACGAACTCTTGGGAAAAAATGCTGCTTTGCGGAAGAGCAGCAATTATCTCCCAAAGCCCTTGGACCCAGTTACGTTTCTGCAAAAGGTCCGGAGCTGTTTGGACACTGAAGAATAGGGATCGAGTTATTACCTTTTTACGAGCACACATCGAACCTACGCTCGGGGGATGCGATCCGGAGAAGGAACTACCCGGTACTTCGGTATCCAAAACTCGATTACGCCCGATCCCGCATCCGCTTTGGCGAATACATTGCTAGCGTCCCTGCCCCCCCGGGACAACCACGAAGCCAGACGAAATCTTGAACCAGGAGCTCTGAACCCGAAATCCGCAACTCGGAACCCGGAACTACGTATGAGCCCGATGTCAGGCAGACTCGCTATCACTGCTTCCGACGTGCGAAGCGCTGCCGACCTCCTTCGGGAAAGAGCGGTCCGCACACCGCTGTTGGAGTACCTACCGCTCAACGAGGTGGCGGGCGGTCGTGTGCTCGTAAAGTACGAGGGCGCACAGCACACAGGGTCATTTAAGTTCCGAGGCGCTTATAACCGGTTGGCCCGAATTCCAAAGAAAGCAAGGCAGCCAGGGGTTGTGGCTTGGTCGTCCGGTAATCATGCGCAAGGAGTGGCGGCAGCCGCTAAACTGTTGGGTATACCCGCCACGATCGTAATGCCGGCAGATGCCCCTGTGATCAAACTACGGAACACTCGTGAACTAGGGGGCGAGGTTGTGCTCTATGACAGATTGAAGGAGTCGCGGGAGGAAATCGCCACGAAGCTAGCGAACGCGCGCGGCGCTACCTTGGTACCTTCATTTGATGATCCCTACATTATCGCCGGCCAGGGAACGATTGGCCTCGAGATAATAGATCAAGCCATGGAGGCGCAGGCGAGTGTGACTCGGGTCCTGGTGTGCTGCGGAGGTGGCGGATTGATCGCTGGCATCGCCACGGCGATTAAAGCGACTGTTCCAGAGATCAACATTTATGCGGTTGAGCCCGCCGGTTTCGATGACACGGCTCGCTCGTTGTTCACCGGCAGGCGCGAGACCATCGCCCCAAACGCGACTTCGATTTGCGACGCGCTGCTCACGCCAAGCCCGGGCGAGCTGACCTTCCCGATTAACCGGCAGCTGTTGTCGGGTGGTTTAGTGGTTACCGATGATCAAGTCCGAGCCGCTATGCGATTTGGTTTTTCAAAAATGAAACTGGTCATCGAACCCGGGGGCGCCGTCGCCTTGGCCGCGCTGTTAGCGGGGGTCGCACCACCGGCAGAGAGACAGGGGGATACGGTGGTTGTGGTATCCGGCGCAAATGTGGACCCGATGTTATACGCTGAAATTATTGCCGGACCGCGGTAACTCGCCTGAGGCTCGCTGCCGAAATAGTCGGATAAAAGGCAGCAAATAGCAGAGAGTCGCTCAAACATTTTTCTAAATTGCGAGGCTAGGAACCGAGCTTCGGTAAGATAACTGACGCAGTTGACTTCAACGATAGAGCCTTCGAACAGCGCGGCGCTAAATGGGCCTCTGAGCTCGAGCTCACAGCGCATATCGATTTTCGCCTCTGGTTCGACGAAGGTGCCCCCGATTTAAGAGAGGTTAGGGATTTTCGCGAAAATTCAAATAGGCAAACGCTTCCCACCAGCAGTCGAGATCGGCGCTCGCGAAAATTCGACCACGAAAATCGGGCTCCGATTTCAGCAGCCGGCACGCATGCCGCCGCCTTCTGACCGGATACCGTAGCGGGATCATGCCGATCT
>JAFAVN010000109.1 GCA_019242435.1 Verrucomicrobiota bacterium
CAGGCCTACCACGATCTGGCCCACAAAACCATCCGTCTGCGCTCCACAAAACGGGAAACTCCAATCTAACCACGGCTCGCTTGAGGCTCGCTATCGAATAGCAGATGGCAAATTGCAGATAGCAGAGGAATGAGTGATCGATCGAGCACTAGGAAAAAGAGCACTCTGCTATCTGCCATCCGCAATCTGTTATTCGGCAGCCAGCGTAAAGCGAACTATCGCTGTGAATGGTCCCAGGGAATAAGAGCGGCCGTAGGCATCTGCATTCCCATCGGTATCGGACTCTTAGCCGGTCACCTGAGCTGGGGCATTTTAGCCGGGTTAGCCACCTTCTGGACCTTGTCGTGTGATGTGGGCGGCGCCTATCGGCAAAAGGCGATTGCGCTCTCCGGATCGGGGCTTGCCATTCTTGGGGCGTACGCGTTCGGAGTCTGTATTACGACGTCCGTACCATTGTACGTGATCGGCATATTTACCTGGTCTCTAGTCGCAGTCTTGGTCGGAGTTGCCGGTAACGCGGCCGCTCAAGGAGGTCTGATTACTACGACTATCGTGGTGGTGGCTGTCGTACTGGCCGCGCCTAACGAATTCTGGATCCGCCTGTTGCTCTGCGCCATTGGTATCCTCTGGGCATTGGGACTAACTCTCGCCTTCTGGCCATTGCACGCTTTCTCCCCGTTGTTTGAGGCGATCGAAAAAAGTTGCGACCGGCTGGCAGACCTATTGGATGCTGCCTGGACCGGGGCGCCAACGGCGCTGAAATCCGCATCCAACCTCCAGGTGGCTCTGACCTATGACGCAATGCTCAGCAGTCTCGAACAAAGTCGCGCCGTGTGGGGTGCCGTGCGCGCCCGCAGAGCGGGTCCCAGTTTGCGCAGTATCCAGTTGTTAGACCTCATTGAGCGGCTCGACGGCGCCGGCAGGGCGGTAGTGGCTTTTCGTGGAGTTCTGAATTTGGTTGGACGCGATGAGTGGTTCGCCGAGGTGCGTGACGAACTGGAAGACTTGACGAAAACGCTGGCCGGGTTAGTCCGGCAAATCAGCAACGCTTTAGCCCGACACGGTGGTGTAATGGACATTGAAGACCTGGAAAGCACATCTCAAGACCTGCTTACTCAACTTCGAAAATTGGGCGAAACCAGACCAGACCAGGTACATCAGGAACTGATTCGAAAGGTCGATTCGCTCCTAAAAGAATTTCGCCGATTGATTCAGACGGCGAACGAATTGGAAACTGGTGCCGGTAAAAAACCGGGCCCCGAAAAGCCACCCACCGACCTGGTGTTGCGCCGCTTTTCTCTGATGACGGAGATTCGCAACAATCTCTCCTTCCGTTCAAACACCTTTCGTCATGCAGTTCGACTCGGGGTGACCACGGCCTTGGCCGCGATCATTTCAGCCGCCTTTCATATTGCTCGCGGTTACTGGATCCCGATAACTGTCGTGGTGGTCATGAAACCGAATTACGGCGGTACCATCCAGCGAGCGGCCCAGCGCATTACCGGCACTGTGGCCGGCGCGCTGTTAGCTGCCCTTATATTATGGTCGATTCACCAGCCTTGGCTATTGCTTTTGTCACTCGCGATTCTTTCATTCGCGACATTCACCTTGAGGTCGGGCAACTACGGCCTGTTTTCATTGGCGCTCACGCCCATGATCATGGTGATGCTGGACTTAGCGCGGCCGGGAACCCCATTCGATAGTTTCCTCCGTTTAATCCACACCATTATTGGAAGTGTGCTCGCCATCGTCTGCGGATACGTGTTTTTCCCCCTTTGGGAACGCAAACGGCTTCCTGGAGAGCTGGCAATCGCCTTTCACCAAAACGCTGTGCTCGTCAAAGCTTTGTTCGGGACAGGCGACTTAAATTTGTCTATCCCGGAACTGCGCAAGCGCAGTGGATTAAGTATTGCTAACGCAGCTAACGCGGGGCAGCGGCTATTGACCGAACCCGAACATAAACGAGGAGACGTAGAATCTTCGCTCGCCGCGATCAATTTCTGCCGCGATATTTTCTACGTACTTTCCGCGTTGGCCCATTCGCCTAAAGAGCGGCTGGAAGAAATTCGCTCGGCCGAGTGGCAGGCGTTAGCCACCAAGCTGGTAGAAACACTTGATAACCTGGCAAACAGTTTGGAAAGAAATGTGCGTCCAAAACCGCTACCTGGAGAGGTCATTGACTGGAGCGAATGGTCACGCCACAGCGGTGTTCCGGAAGGAATAGCTAAAGGCACCGTGCCTGCGCAGGACGGGAATAGTTGGATCGAGTTGTATATCGCTGCGTTGCTCGATCACGTGAGACTGGCGCACGAAGCAGTGAACCGCCTAGCCGAAGCTAATCGACGTGCAGAGGAAAGGCAAAAGAATCTGGTACCGATGCTTCGCTAAGCCTCCGCATGGCTGGAGGGGAGGCGCTTTGCAGTTTCCGACTCCGGCGGTAGCTAGCAGGCGGCTCTCGGGTATGGCCCTTGAGCTGCAACCAAACAAAGCGGAGCTCCTGGAAAACCGTTGTCTTTTGATTTTACTTTATCGATCGGGACTCGGTTGAAAGCTTAGTGACCGTTAGGCCGTTCCCGGGAGCCGCCTGTTGTCAGCCCATAGAGTCAGAAACCGACAAAGCGGCTTCCCCTCCAGTCTTGGACAAACGTTTCCTTTACAATATCAAAGACGCGGTCGGTCACGCCAACTCGGTTTGGCTTCTTGAAGAAGCACAGACCCGCGGAACCGTTATCTCGGCGCCCGCTCCAGCAGCCATTGAGCGGTCTGCAAATCGGTAATCAGCACGTTGATCCAGCCTCCGATCAACGCTCCGCGAATTGCCTCGAGCTTGCGCTTGCCTCCCGCAATCCCGACGCTCCGCTGCACTTTCCGGAGCTCGCCTAGTTCCATCCCGATCACCCGATCGTTAAAGGGCGTCTCGATCGGCCGTCCTTCTGCATCGAAGAACCGTAGACAAATATCACCCACGGCACCTTGCGCGCGTAGCAAATCGAGCTCTTTAGGAGAGAATACGTTGCCGCTCAAGGAGAGTAGCTGGGAAGGATCAACAGAGCCGATACCGACCAGAGCCATGCTGACGGTCGCGAACCGGTCCAGCGCTTCGCGCACGTAAGAATCCTGAAGGAAAGCGCGCTGTGCTTCGGCAGAGCCGGTCACACCTGGAGCCGGCAGGAAATGAGCCGAGCCTTGGACCAGGTTCGCCAATCGCCGGACCAATTGAACCGCATGATGCGCTGCATCCGGGCTCCCGCTACCGCCTAGGATCTGCAGAACCTGCACCTCCATATGTTTGCCGACCGGGTGCATCGCATCGACCATGGCGAGGAGGGTTGAGCTCCAGGAAGAAATTCCTATCACCTCGTTTGGCTTCAAAGTGGTCTCGAGATAGTAAGCTGCCGCCGCTCCCAGATCCCGAAGAATCTGAGCGTCGTCCATCAAGCAATCCACCACGATTACTTCTTTGACGCCGTAAGCGGTCTCAACTTGGTCCTCAATCTGTGGGTACGCGCCGAGCGGGACGGTAATGTTGATCCGCACAATTTGCTCATCCTCGGCCCTTTTTAGCAACCGGGAGATGGTTGCTTGAGAAATATCTAACTGCTTGGCAATCTCGGTTTGTTTCAGCCCGCGCTCGTAGTACAACCGGGCGACCTTGGCCATTAAACGTAATTCATCAACTCGAGCCATTTAACAGATTCAATAAAGATCAATAACTCAGCCGTGCCTAGTTTTGATAACAGGAAAAGGCCTTCCTGCGCAAGGAGCAGTCCATCTTTGCCCGCTCTGAATGGGACCTGCATCAGAGGCCAGGCTCGGTTGGAAAAGAAGAAAATCCCGCTCATTCATAACTATGACTTCAATTCTCGCCATTGACGCCGGAACCACCAATATCAAGGCGCTCTTAATCGGACCTGCCGGAAACGTCATTAGTAAGGCCAATTATGCGCTCGGGATCAATTACCCGCAGCCAGGTTGGGTTGAACAGTCCCCTAATGAGCTCTGGAATGGAACTCGGGAAGCCATTCGAAGTTGTTTGCAAAATGGCCCCCAGGTCCGCGTGCTGGCAATAGGAATCTCGAACCAGCGAGAAACGCTCGTTTGCTGGAGGCGGCGGGACGGGTGTCCGCTCTATCCAGCGATCGTATGGCAATGCCGCCGCAGCACGGATATTTGCGATGAATGGAAAGCAGCGGGATTGGCGCGCGCGATCCAACGGAAGACCGGCTTGCAGGTTGATCCGCTGTTCCCAGCTACTAAAATTGTATGGCTTTTGAGAAATCAGCCGGAGATTCGCACCTTGGCGTCGCGCGGCGAAGTCTGTTTTGGCACAGTGGATAGCTGGCTAATCTGGAATTTCACCGGCGGAAAAGTGTTCGCTACCGACGCCAGTAATGCGTCGCGAACTCAATTGTTTAATTTAGAGAATGCGAGCTGGGATAAGGATCAGCTAGCGTTGTGCGGCATTTCCGCTCAGGACCTGCCCACGATTTTTCCATCCAATGCATCCTACGGCGAAGCCGATTTGGGCACGGGGCAGAATGTGCCCATACGAGGTGTGTTGGGTGATTCTCATGCGGCGCTCCTTGGCCACGGAGTGGCTGAGGCCGGGATTGTGAAAGCTACTTATGGCACAGGCTCATCCCTTATGACGTTGACACCCGATGTCCCGGCTGAGGACCGCCGAATCTCGCGAACCGTAGCCTGGCAGTTGGATCGCATTCGGTACGCTTACGAAGGAAACATCACCGTGACCGGTTCCGGCGTAGCCTGGGCGTCCGAATTTGTCGGCGCCGGTGAGCTGGAATCAGCAGTAAGCCGGGCTAACTCGTTAAAAAATAACCAGGGTGTTTACTTTGTACCGGCCTTGGCCGGGCTAGGAGCACCGTACTGGAATGATCGTGCGCGTGGCGCGATCGTCGGGCTCTCATTTGCCACCACCAAAGAACAGTTGGTTCGCGCCGCGGTAGAGGCGATCGCATTCCAGATTGCGGATGTGTTTCGAGCGATGGAAGAAGCCAGCAAAACCAGGTTAAATTTCCTGTTCGCTGACGGCGGCGCTACCCGAAATGATTGGCTGATGCAATTTCAGGCCGATGTCCTCCAGCGGCCGGTTCGCCGTAGCCGAGTCCCGGAGCTCTCCGGTTTCGGCGCCGCTGTCGCCGCTGGCCAAGGACTAGGTTTTTGGAGCTCCGGACCCGGCACCACCGAAACCCAGAGCGATCTGTTCTCACCAAAAATGAGCGAGGCCGAAGCTGCGGAGGTAATCGCTGAGTGGCAGAAGGCAGTAGAGTGGGCAGACACTCACTACTGATCGGAAAACGCTCCGGCAGCTGCCCACATCGCGGGCCCTGTATCACGCTTTCTATTTACCAAATCCCACGGGGGATTTGCCGCTAGGTTCAACTGGCGCAGGTGCTTCTTTCGGTCCGCCCCACTTCACCGTCAGCGCAGCGGAAAGCAGGTTCCCCCAAAGCACTGCGTTACCGCGCAGATTATGCCCGTTACTATCTGTAAAATTGATTTTGGCGTCGTCCTCGAAGATATGCATATAACCAAAATCGAGATCTACATTGCGGGTTAGAGACCAGCGGAATCCCGCACCTAGCAGATAACGATCGGCATCCGGTATACTGGGATTATTAAACAGCGCATTCCGGACCGGCGTACGATCATACGAAAATCCAAGTCGAAAGGTTAGTGCTTTGGTGGCGTACCATTCGAATCCGATTGAGTACCTCAGTTCATCCCGATAATTGAAAACAGAGTGTTGAGCCGGGATTGCAGGATTTGAGAAAGTCAATGTAACCGCTGACAGCTCGCTCCACCGGGTCCAGGCGATATCGCCCATAACCGCAAAACGTTCGCCCATCTGCTGAAAAATGCTGAAATGATAAATTTCAGGCAGATTCAAGGATAAACTCGCGTTCTGGTTGAAGAATGTATCTTGAAACAAAGCCGGATCGGGAAATTGCACCGGCGCTCCCGGAGCAGTGAGCGCAGGAACGTTGCTGAACTGAACGCTACCTCTTAGGTTATGTAACATTGCCGACCTAAAACTCACGCCTATCCGGCCATCCTGTAGGAACGGAATCTGGCCGGTTTTGAGATATTCAAAAATAGCGCCAACTGAGAAGCCAAGGTCCCAGCCGTCTGCATTGAACTCGGAGATTCCGTCACGTCCCTGAGGAACAAAACCAGCTCGAGCATAGGCTTGCTGTATCGTCCCGACCGTCTGAGCAACGCGCTGCTGGATTATGGCCGGCGGAACGCCCAGAGCTGTTAATTCAGCTGCTAACCTAGCACCGACCGTCTGCTCAAACGGTGCTAACGCTTCGGCGTTAGCCAGCAATCCAAAATCGATCGCATTACTGTCTCGCTCCGAGGCGTATTGAATATCAAGGCTTACGCCGACTGACAACCGGTTAAATATCCGGTAGGCGATTGTCGGTTGGATGTCGATGGTGGTTAGCTTTGTCCGGAGCGCCATGTAACGTCCCACCCAACCTGGCGCATAATCCGTTTCTAAGCCGTACGGAAAACTAAGTCCGACACCGACAGTCAGATCGCCAAAAGGGGTATTCCGAAAGATCGGCTGGGAGAGATAAAAATTCGGCAGGACTTTGTCAGCCGGTATGTTACCTCCATCGCCGCCATTAAGTCGAAGCCCGTTGAAGGGCGTCCCGGGCAAGTTGTACCGGGAGCCTGAGTTCGAGAATTGCCCGTTAAGCCAAAGGCCGGTCACATCGACTTGGGCCGCACCGTAATCAAGCAGCACGATACTGGCTGGATTGAAAAAAAGCGCAGACGGATCTTCAGCCTGCGCCGCACCGCCGGCGTAGGCAGTACCAAGGCCGCTCGTACTTTGCTCGTTAATCACAAAACTCGAGCCAGATGAATGCTGCAGCGAAAATGCGAATAAGGCGCCTGTAAAGACAACAACGAGACTGAGATGATAAGGTCTTCTCATGTGGTGGAGGAATTACGGCAGACAAGAACAATCTTTCCTTCAGTATAGAAAATTCGACCCTAAGAATGCAACAAATAGCTAGAGCGACTAGAATTGCTGCTTCACGATGCCAGCGCTCGATCCACCTCATCTAAAAGCACGACCGCCATTGACACAGGCGCATTGCCGCGTCTGGTAAGTATCACTGATGACATCGATATCGGGGTTGCCCAGCGCTTATGCCAAGGAGAGACGGTGACTGGGAATTCATTCATGGGGACGGAGAATTGTCCGAAGTGACTCATCCCCGGGCGGGGCCGAGCGCGCTTTGCCGTGCGCCAAGTGGTAGGACCACGCTTCCGGTCGAACCAAAAGATGTCTGACTGCTCCGAAGAGATTATTGATGCTCGAGCTATCGAGCACAGCCGCCCGAACTTGACGGCTTTTATCGTCTGCCTGGGTTGTGTGGTGGTCCTGCTAGATATATCGATTGTTAATGTCGCCTTACAACCGATCGCGACGGGGTTAGGCGCCAGAGTCACGGATCTTCAGTGGATCATCGATGCGTACACTGTGGCGTTCGCCAGCTTTCTCTTGAGCGCCGGTATCGCAGGTGATCGTTACGGAAATAAGCAGGTCTTTGCCGTCGGATTTGTTTTATTTACCATCGCCTCTTTGGTCTGCGGGGCAGCCAGCAGCTTAAACACCTTAATTGCAGCACGAGTTATCCAGGGAATCGGTGCGGCCTTGATCATTCCTTGCTCGCTCACTTTACTCAATCATGCTTACGACAACCCGGTGCAACGGTCGAAGGCATTCGGCTGGTGGGCAGGGGCCGGCGGAGTTTCGGTTGCCGCCGGTCCATTAATCGGCGGTTTCCTGGTACATATTTTTGGTTGGCGCAGCATTTTCTATGTTAATCTGCCGATTGGGCTGGCGGCTGTCTTGCTGACCTTCCGTTATATTCAGAAAGAGAGCCCACTGCCGCGACAAAGAATCGACCTCCCCGGCCAGCTGGTTAGCTTGTTTGCTCTCGCTTCGCTCACTACCGTGCTCATTGAAGGAACCAACTGGGGATGGAATTCCGCAAAAATCATTGGACTCAGCATCGCTTTCGTTTTGTTGGCTATCTTGTTCCTTCGGATCGAGCGCGGACAATCGCATCCAATGCTGCCACTCAGTTTGTTTCGCTCAGCTCAATTTAGCGTCGCTACCTTGCTTGGCCTTCTGCTCAGTTTTCCGTTTTACGGGTTGATTTTCACGCTCAGTCTGTATTTCCAACAAGTTCGTCATTTTACTCCGCTCCAAACCGGTTTCGCCTTCTTACCCGTCACTGGCCTACTGACCATTAGGAACGTGTTTTCCGGTAACCTGGCAGCGAGCCGGGGAACGCGATTTCCCATCGTTGCCGGCTTTCTGCTTGGCGGGATAGGTTTTTTCTGGCTGGCGTTTGCGGCTGATCAAGAGGTCCCGTATCTGAACTTATTGCCGCCGCTATTATGCGTAGGAGCGGGTGTACCGCTCATTCTGCCACCGGTCACTTCGATAGTGTTAGCGTCAGTCACTCGGTCGCAGGTCGGCCGGGGCTCAGCGACCCTGAATACCGGACGCCAGATTGGAGCCGCAGCCGGAGTAGCAGTTCTAGGCTCATTGTTGTCGGTCCATCAGCAGTTTATCATCGGGTTCCGCTGGGGATTGGTCCTCTGCGGAATCATCTGCTGGCTATCGATTGTTCTAACTATCCGGTTTATTCCCCACTCGCTGAAGCTCGCCGGGATCGATGAGCAATCGTCGGTCAGTTGATCCGAGCTAACTCACGCCATCGACGTCCCAAGCGCAAATTCCGCTCAATTCGCTCCAGCTGAATCCCTTTGGTCTCAGGTACCAGTGAAAAGCAATAGACCAGACCCGCGGCCGAAAGCGCAGCATAAAGGAGAAAAGTAGTTACGTTCCCCAGGGCGTTTAACAAGCTCAGAAAGGTCAGGGACACCAGGAAATTACTCAGCCAATTTGCCATGGTCGCAATACTGGCGGCCCGGCCTCGGATTTTCAGAGGATAAATTTCCGATATCAGCAACCAAAAGACCGGACCCAGTCCAACGGCAAAGGAAGCGATATAAACGATCAGGCTAAGAACGCCGATCCATTTAAGCAAGCTGCCGCCGGTGGCGAATCCAAGCGAAAGGCAGACCAACGCTACCAGCATACCGCCTAAACTGGTTAAGAGGAGAGGTCTCCTGCCGATTCGATCCACGAGGGGGATCGAGACGATCGTCATCAGCACATTCACCAAACCAACGCCTGCAGTCGCGACAATAGCTGCTTCATTAGAATGAAACCCGGCGGCTTGGAAAACTGTGGGAGCATAATAGATCACCGTGTTGATGCCGGTTATCTGCTGGATCACAGCCAGTCCAGCACCAAGCAGAATGACTCGGATGATAGAGCTGGAAAACATGTCCGCGATCTTGCCATGGCCTGTCCCGGCATGTTCGGCGATGTCTTCGATCTCAGCCTGAACATCTGGAGTTGCCCGAATACGCTGTAACGTTGAAACGGCCTCATCTTTCTTGCCCTTCAAGAGCAACCAGCGCGGAGTTTCCGGCAGGAAAGCGATACCGGTCTCCAACGCGATAGCTGGAAACACGCCGCAGGCCAGCATCCAACGCCACGCCTGGTGCGGAGCGAAAATGGCGTCGACCACGTAGGCCAGCAGAATGCCTACCGTAATAGCCAGTTGATTCAGCGTAACCAAGGCGCCGCGGAGATGAGGCGGGGCGATCTCGCTGATATACAAAGGAGCTGTATAAGAAGCCACACCGATAGCCACTCCAATCGCAATACGACCAAACATCAGGAATTCGATGTTCGGAGCAATTGCACCGACGATCGAGCCGACAATGAAGATACAGGCGGCGATGAGAATCGCTGCTTTACGTCCGATCTGGTCCGTGATTTTTCCGCTCAGGACACAGCCAATCACAGCGCCGACTAAAGCGGCGCTGACCAGAAGCTCTACGGTAAATGGCGTGAGCTGAAAGACGTCCTTGATGAACAGGACAGCTCCTGAAATCACTCCAGTATCATAACCAAATAGGAGTCCGGCCAGTGCAGCGATTCCTGCAGTCAGTTCGACAAAACCGGGGGCGTGCGATTTTGGCCGCGACGTTTCAGTTTGCGATACCATTGCACCTTTCGATTTCGATTAGCTCGTGGCCGCATCCGGCACTGGATCTGTTTTGATCAACCGCGGCACGCGTTGCCAGCGCTTCTTCAAACGGCTGAAGGGATGCATATTGCCAGCACATTCGGCCGAATACCTCGCAACCTGCGACCGGTGCATTCGCAACTTCCCGGAGTCGAGAGAACAAAGAGGAAGCAATTCGCCCTCGTTCCAGGAGTGTTGGCGAGATCATCGCGCAAGGGAGCACCGCAAATTCTCGACATTTCGCTATCCTGGCATTGCGCTAGCTGAACGGAAACCAGTTCTAACCAAAAAGCGGCATACCGGCGCGACCCCGCAGGTGTTCCTCTTGGTCCGGGTGGATCAAAGACACGCCTGCGGGTCGCGCCAAACTTTCGGCGCGCTGAAATACATCTCTACAGCTTCCTTAATCCTTCCGGTAGGAAGGATCCGAGTGAATAATCGCCCGGACCGGCAGCCAAGAGCGCAAATCCGATCAACAGTTGCGTGAGCGCATA
>JAFAVN010000525.1 GCA_019242435.1 Verrucomicrobiota bacterium
GGAACGGGGAACAGGTGGCTTCGGCTATGATTCGATGTTCATACCGGTTGGGTATCAACAGACGTTTGCCGAGCTTCGGCCCGAGATAAAAAACAGCCTGAGCCATCGAGCTCGAGCCTTGGCTGAGGTACTAGCCTTCTTGCGGAGTTAGCTAGATGAAACTTCTAGTAACTTCTGATCTGCATCTTGTCCGGTTCTGGCGACCGCCGGTACTTAAGTTACTTGGGGGGTGGATTCGTGAGCTGCGGCCCGATGGCTTGCTGATTGCAGGCGATATCGCCGTCCCGGCCGAAGCGGATACGGCTCTGAGAGAACTCCGGCAGGCTCTTCCTGATGGTCCAATCATTACCGCCCTGGGCAACCACGACTTCTGGGCAAACCCCGCCAGTGGCTGTAGTTCGCTCGAGCAAGTAATCCAAAGATTTTGGTGGAAGCCCGCTGACCAGTACGAGGTTGCCTTGCTCGATGTGGCCAATTTCCACCTGGATGAGTTGGTGTTTGTAGGCGGCTATGGGCATTACGACCTGGGGTTCGCGTGTCCGGACCTCTGCTACAACGGTCGATGGGTGAATCAGCAGCACTATCTCACCGGGCGGCCACCGACAGAAACGGCTCTCCGGTGGCGCGATTTTGATTGGATGCCCGGAGCCAATGACCTGCCGGGGCTGGCCACTGCTCAGGTCGATTCGGTTCAAACGAGGTTGGTGGAAGCGAGAACTACGCCTGTTATGGTGGCGCTGCACACTCCGCCATTTTCGGCATTGCTGGGTATCCCCGATACCTGGGAAATCGATCCTGAAAACCCGCCAATCAGAGCCTTTTTTCGAGCCTATCTCGGGAACAGGTCAATGGGCGAGATGTTAGAAGTTCATTCGACACGTATCTGTGGTTTAGTGTGCGGTCACACGCATAGACCAGCCGGTCCGTTTCGTCTGAACGGCTTTATGGGTGTAAATGTCGGCTCGGACTATGGAACTCCCCGAGCACTCATATTGGATACGCGGGACATGAGTCTGACTCGGGTGGAGTTGGCGGTTCGATAGGGGGCGCCGGTGCAGCTGGATTACGGCTCGGCAACTGATAAGTGCAAGGCGCGCCGGGTGTTAGAGGGATACCAGCCTTTGCGATGCCCCCAGGACTTTCCGGAACCTCGCCCTACTGCTCCACGCCTGGCAATGCCGGTGGAATGGAGGCAAAAGCGTGCCTGACAGGAAAACAGGCGTATATTGGTGGCAATCCAATGGGCCCGAGGGCCGATCGATGAGTTGTCATCCAAGCGGTGCTATGGACGAAGTCATTGACGAAGAACTGCTCTACGACCATCTTCCCCACTCCCGAGGGATCATGGATAAGATTAGGAACATCGCCATCATTGCACACGTTGACCACGGCAAGACGACGCTGGTAGATCAGCTTCTCCGGCAGTCTGGAACTTTCCGTTCCAACCAAAAAGTCGAGGAACGGGTCATGGACTCAATGGACCTGGAGCGGGAGAAAGGAATTACCATCAAGTCGAAGAACGCCGCATTCAAGTATAAGGATTACCACGTTAACATCGTTGATACCCCTGGGCATGCGGATTTTGGCGGAGAGGTCGAACGGATCATGAAGATGGTTGACGGAGTGCTGCTGGTGGTGGACTCGCATGACGGTCCGCAGGCCCAAACCAAGTTTGTGTTGCGCAAGGCACTCCAGAACAATGCCTGGCCAATCGTTGTGATCAACAAGATCGATCGCGAGAATGCCCGGCCGCACAAGGTGTTGGACATGGTGTTCGATCTGTTTGTTGAGCTGAACGCCAGCGATGAACAGCTGGATTTTCCAGTGATTTACACCAGCGCAAAGGAGGGCTACGCCGTTCGGGAGATTCACGAGACAAACGACAATATGGAGCCTCTGTTCGAGGCCATCATCAAGCATATCCCGCCGCCTGCCTCATCAAAAGAGACCTATTTTCAAATGCTGGTTTCGAACCTGGACTATAGCGATTACCTGGGCCGCCTCGCGTTTGGGCGTATTATCAGTGGCCGGGTTTCGGTGGGTGACTCCGCAGTTTTGATTCACAAAGACGGCAGACGCGAGCGAGCCCAAGTGACAGCGCTATTCGGGCATCAAGGATTGGAGCGTCTCGAACTAAGACACGCCTCGGCCGGTGATATCGTTGGATTGGCTGGGTTTGAGGAAGTAGCGATTGGGGAAACCATTACTGACTCGGAAGAACGCCCGGCACGCGAATTTGTGGACATCGATCCGCCGACGATTCAGATGAACTTCGTCGTAAACGATTCTCCGTTAGCAGGAAAGGAAGGGAAATTTCTGACGGCGCGCCACATTAAAGAGCGTCTGGTGCGGGAGTGCCGGACGAATGTGTCCTTGCAATTTTCGGAAACGGAAACGGCGGGAGTTTTTACGCTGAGCGCACGCGGCGAAATGCAGATTGCCATCCTCGTGGAACAAATGCGGCGCGAGGGTTTTGAACTGCTGGTTTCACGGCCGGAAGTCATTTACCAGCGAAACGGCGCGGGCGAGGTGCTTGAGCCTTTGGAATCGCTGTATGTTGATGTACCGACCGAAAACTTAGGCGATATCCTGGAATCACTAGCCGCCCGCAGAGCCGAGGTAGTGAATATGACGCATCACACAAAAAGCGTGCTGGTGGAAGCAGTCATTCCCACTCGTGGATTGATCGGGTTCGAAACGGATCTGGTGAATCTCACCCGCGGCCTGGGTTCCATGAGCCATTTGTTCAAGCAATACGGCTTGTATAAGGGCGAGGTCTCGAGCCGGTCAAACGGTGTCCTGGTGGCCATGGAAAGCGGCGGATCAACGGCGTACGCGTTGAACAATGTGCAGGAGCGGGGACGCCTGTTCATAGGGCCACAAGAAGATGTGTACGAAGGCATGATTGTGGGAGAGAACGCGCGTCCGGACGATCTCACTGTCAATCCTTGCAAGGCGAAGCATCTCACCAATATGCGCAGCCAAGGGGAAGGAAAGGGCATTCAGCTGGCGCCACCGCTGCGGATGAGCCTAGAGCGGGCGCTTGAGTATATCGCCCCGGACGAGTACGTTGAGGTTACGCCGAAAAATCTTCGTTTGCGTAAGAAGATTCTACAGTCAACGGCGCGGAAGCGGGCAGCTGTCAAGGTTGGAGCGCTTGACAAATAGCCCGGTATAGGGTTCTATTGGCCATCGCAAAATGACGCGCTAGCCGGCGTATTCACCGGAATTCTGTCTCTTCATCGGTCACAGGCGCGGAATTGGCTGAACCCTGTTAAACCTTTATACTCTGTCCTTAATCTATTTTGCCCGAACTGCTATGGCGGGTCACAGTAAGTGGTCTAAAGTGAAGCGCTTCAAGGGCGCTCTCGACGCGAAACGCGGGAAACTCTTCAGCAAGCTTTCTAAGGAAATCACCGTGGCTGCACGGTCAGGGGGTGATGTGGGGCTGAATCCGCGTCTTCGATCGGCAATATTTGCGGCCCGGGCGCAGAACATGCCGAGTGACACGATTGATCGAGCGGTAAAAAAGGGAACCGGCGAAATCGGCGGCGGTCAGCTGGAGGAGTTGGTTTACGAGGGCTATGGACCCGGTGGGATAGCGCTTCTTGTGGAGGCGGCAACCGATAACAAGAACCGGACAGCAGCCGATATTCGAAGTATATTTAGTAAGAATCACGGGAACCTTGCCGGATCGGGCGCAGTGGCTTACCTGTTTAAAAGGAAGGGCCAAATCGCCGTTCCGAAAAACTCGGCCGAAGAGGATCGCCTCCTGGAAATCACGCTGGATGCAGGCGCGGAAGATCTGACTTCGGACGAGGAGTTTTACCTGATCACGACCTCGCCGGATCACCTTTATACGGTCGGAGAAGCAATTCGACGACAGGAGATACCGGTGGAGTCACAGAGACTAACCTTTGTTCCTGAGACCACAGTTACCGTCGAAGAGCCAGGGCTGGCTGAACAGGTCGTTCGTTTATGCGAGACTCTGGAAGAAAATGACGATGTCCAGAGTGTTCACGGCAATTTCGAGATTCCGGAGCAGCTGCTGGCGAAGGTGACGGGCTAACGGTTCGATCGAGGAATTGAACAGAGAAAAAGAGAATTTCATTGGACGTTATGGCAGACTCAAATGAGCAATCGGCACTCCTCCGAGAGGAAACCACGCCGGAGAAGAAAGTAAAACGTGCTCGGGCAGCCGCTGCTGCTACGACCAAAAAAACGGCTGTTAGAAAAACCGGAACGAAACGGCCTAAGAAGCCCGTAACAAAACCGGAGGATCCCGGGACCGGCTCGATTACCGTTGATCAATCTGCGGAATCTCTGACTGAATTGCCGGCGAATCGGGAAAAGCCGGCTGAAGTACCCGGCGAGCAAGCTGTCGAGGCCGGCGAGAATCGTCGGATAGAAGTCGAAGAAGGTCCTAAGCAGGCCGTCTCTGTCTCTGATAATGGCAGGGACGGCGCCGTTGCGGAAGCACCCGTGGTCCCTGACCAACCACGGCCGGAACCAGTGTACGGAGAAGGATTGATCGAAGTCTCCGGCAAAGGATTCGGGTTCTTGAGAGACCCGAAACGAAATTATGTACAATCGCCGCAAGATATCTTTGTGACGCCTGAGGTGGTGCGAAAACACGCCTTACGAGATGGTCTTTGGATTAAGGGTGAAATCCGCCGCGGCAGCCGGGGCCCCCAGCTTTTCAAATTGACGGAGATCAACGGTGAAAATCCCGACCGATACCGAAATTTGCCGGTATTCGAGGAATTGACCTCGTTGAATCCAACGAAGAGGATCCGCTTGGAGACGGTTCCAGATCGGTACACCACCAGGGTCATGGACCTGATGACACCGGTTGGTAAGGGCCAGAGAGGATTGATTGTAGCGCCGCCGCGCACTGGGAAGACCACGTTGCTTCAGCACATTGCGGACGCGGTGGTGCGCAACCATCCCGAGGTCAGCCTGATTATCCTGCTGGTAGACGAGCGCCCGGAAGAAGTAACCGAGATCAGACGGACGGTTCCAAAAGCCGACATCATGGCCAGCTCGAATGACAGCGATATTAAGAGCCACACTAGGATCGCCCAGCTAGCGATCGAACGCGCCAAGCGTTTGGTGGAAGCCGGCCGCGACGTGTTCGTCCTGATGGATTCTTTGACCAGGGTCGGTCGAGCTTTTAACAACGCGATGTCCGGAAGCGGCCGAACCATGAGCGGGGGTATGGACGCGCGAGCAATGGAAATTCCCCGCAAACTGTTCGCCGCGGCTAGAAACACGGAGGAAGCAGGGTCGCTTACGATTATGGCAACCGCCCTTATCGAGACCGGATCCAAGATGGACGAGTTGATCTTCCAGGAATTCAAGGGAACCGGCAACATGGAGATGGTTCTCGATCGGCAGATCAGCGACCAGCGTGTCTATCCGGCCATTGACATATTCAAATCGGGTACCCGGCGGGAAGAGCTATTAATTCCGTCGAATGACCTGGAAAAGATCAATACAATCCGTCGCGGCTTGGCCGGTCACCGGCCGGTTGAAGCCATCGAACGGCTGCTATCATTCCTGAGAAAGTTTCCGACCAACGGTCAGATGCTTCGGGAGATCCCGGGTTAAACAGTTTCGGGTGCGAGGTTCGAAGTTTTATCGGGTTAGCTCGGGGCTGCGCGATTGGCCAATGCCGTGTAGTGTAACCGGAGGCATCGAGCACGTTGATAAAACTCCGAACCTTGAACTTTGGGCCTGGAACCTCGAACCTTGAATACTGAACGGTGAAGACGGCAGAACAGAAGACTGATGTACACGAGGTCGAAGTCGAGGTTTTGCGGGCGGACCGCCAGCAGCCGGGCGTCTCGGGTAAGACCAGAACGACCAATGATATCGACGCGGTGATTGGGTTGGTAGCCCGGATCATGGATTCGATCTTCCGGGTACCAGGGACAAAGTTTCGCTTTGGTATGAACCCAATCATCGGTTTTATCCCGGTGATCGGGGACCAGATTGATGCTGTGATCTCGGCATCGGTCTTATTGCGAAGCGTTAAACACCGATTGCCCAAAATTGTGCTGGCTCGCATGGGGCTTAACGTGTTGTTGAACGCTCTTTTTCAGGGAATTCCGGTGATCGGTGACTCAATCACCCTGGTGTTCAAAGCGAATCAACAGAATTACGGCCTGTTGCAGAAGTATGCTGGGAATGGAAAACCGGTTACCCGAGGGGACCGGATTTTCGTGTTCGGCATTGTCGGCGGCACCATCGGTCTAGCGGTGTTACTCTCTTCTGTCTTGGTTTATGCCGTTTTCAGCCAGTTCCGTTTCTGGTGATGAGGTTTCCAAGCTTTGGTGATACTGGTTCCAAGCTTGCGCTGGTTGCGGGTCGCCTGCCGAAGACAATGGTGGTAGGCCTCTAGTTTCAGTGGTCTACTGTAAGCTGCTCCCGAGAATGGCCGCTGAGCTTCCGTAAACCTGCAGAACCTCCTAACAGCGCTCCGAAAGGCGTTGCATCTCGGTCGAAAATTTGGTGCGCACCCGCTGGACGAAGGTGCTAGCAGCGTGTTTACTAGGGTCGGTTTTTGCAGCCGTAGATAACCACTCCCCTCTAAGTCTTTTATGAATACAGTGTACTTGGTCGCGAATGGCGATCTTCGCCTTTCAGCAAATCAGATGTGTGAACCGGCCCAAGCGGCCATGGAAAAGGCGTTAGTGGAAGCCATCCAACGAGAGGGATTTACCGTAAAACGCGCCCACCCATTTGACGAAAAGAAAAGGCACGGCTTCATCGATAGCCAGAAGATGGGAATTGAAGTATTCCGATCTATTCCCAAAGACGCTCCGGTCGTAGTAGCTGAGTCGGTATGGCAGTACAGCCAACACGTTTTGCCAGGGTTATTCGCTCATGAAGGGCCGCTGTTAACTGTCGCGAATTGGAGCGGTACTTGGCCGGGCCTGGTGGGCCTACTTAACTTGAACGCCGGGCTCACCAAGGCGGGCGTCAAATACAGCAGTCTTTGGAGTGAAGAATTCCGGGATAAGTTCTTCGTAAAGAAGCTCAGACAATGGCTAGCTTCCGATAAAATTAATCACGACGCCTCACATGTGATGAAATACAAGGAGGTCAAGATCCCAGGCGAACCCCGGCGCCTGGGTGAACGCCTGGCCTCAGCGCTGCGGGAACAACAATCAATCCTGGGCGTGTTCGACGAGGGTTGTATGGGCATGTACAACGCCATTGTTCCGGACGAACTAGCGTCGCCCTTGGGCATTTTTAAAGAAAGACTGAGCCAGTCGACGCTCTATGCCCGGATGCTGACGATTCCGGATGAAGAAGCCCGCCAGGTATATGACTGGCTGATCAATAAAGGAGTCAAGTTTCATTACGGTCCTAACGAAGAGACCGATCTGACCGAACCCCAGGTAATCCAGCAATGCAAAATGTACATTGCGGCAGTGCGACTAGCTGCCGAGTTCGGTTGTGCTACGATCGGTATCCAGTATCAACAAGGCTTAAAAGATCTTTGCCCGGCTTCTGATCTGGTAGAAGGAATCCTGAACAACTCTGATCGCCCACCGGTTCGCGACCAGGTAACCGGCGAGGAACTCTATCCAAATCAGCCTCTACCCGTTTTCAACGAAGTAGATGAATGTGCTGGAATTGATGCGCTGATCACGAACCGAGTTTGGAAGGAGTTGAAACAGCCGCCTGAAACTACCCTGCACGATTTGCGCTGGGGTCGGCACTATCAGGATGATAACTTAGACGCTTACATCTGGGTGTTTCTGATCAGCGGCGGCGCACCTCCCGCGCACTTTATCGATGGTTACAGCGGGACCTCAAGCGAACGGCAGCCTCCCATGTACTTCCGCTTGGGTGGAGGCACCTGTAAAGGAGTTAGTAGGCCTGGTTGGATCGTGTGGAGCCGGGTGTTTATCGATGATGGCGAGCTCTGCTTCGACACAGGCATTGGTGAGGTAGTGAAATTGCCGGATCACGAAACCGAGGACCGATGGAGATTGACCACTCCGCAATGGCCAATCATGCACGCCGTGCTCCATGGAATTACCCGGGACCAAATGATGGCACGCCATAAATCCAACCATATCCAGGTGGCCTACACAACAGACCGGGCAAGCGCGCGTACTGCCATGTTCGCTAAGGCTGCCACGATGGCAGAGCTGGGTCTCAAGGTCTATTTTTGCGGCGAATTCTGAATGTCTTTTGACCAATCAGCTGTTCTGCCGGATCTCTTGGCCCTCTCCCACGAATTTGGCGATAAAGGGTTTGTCGTATTAGGCGAAGGTAACACTTCTTGCCGGGTCGACGAACACACCTTCTTTGTGAAGTCGAGCGGCAGTAACCTGCAAACGTTAACTGCCAATCAGTTGACCCTTTGTCGATTCGAAAGGCTCTTGTCGATGTTGGAAGTCGAAGAAGTTTCGGATGAGGCGGTCGAAGAATGCCTAATGGCCAGCCGGAGCCATTCGGCGGCTTTCAAGCCTTCAGTGGAGACATTCTTCCATGCCTATTTACTGAGCTTGCCCGGCGTCAATTTTGTCGGGCACACCCATCCGATCCAGGTGAACCAGATCCTCTGTTCCGGGTTAGCCAAAACCTTTAGCGAGAACCGCCAGTGTCCAGATGAGATTGTCTGTTGCGGTCCGGCATCGTTATTAATCCCATATGTGGATCCGGGTCTGGCATTGGCTAAAAGGATCCGAGATGAGACACGAGAATTTCAGCAATCAAAAGGCATATTACCTCGCGTTGTCCTGCTTAGAAACCATGGGGTGATCACCATCGGGACATCCGCTGCCGCGGTCCGGGCCGCCATGTTCATGACCGTCAAAGCTGCAGAGATCTTTATCGGTGCTCACTTGCTTGGCGGCCTACGACATCTCCCCGATTCTGAAATCGAGCGGATT
>JAFAVN010000201.1 GCA_019242435.1 Verrucomicrobiota bacterium
AGCTGATCGCCATTTCTGAACCGGATCGTTATAGATATTTAGCTCCTACGGAGCTAGCCGTCATTCCTGGATCGGATGGCTATAGATATTTCGCTCCTACGGAGCTAACCGCTATTCCTGGATCGCAGCGCTATAGATATTTTGCTCCTACGGAGCTGGCCGCCATTCCTGGATCGCATCGCTATAAATATTTCGCTCCTACGGAGCTGGCCGCCATTCCTGCACCGGGATCGCTATAAATATTTAGCTTCTACGGAGCCGGCCGCCATTCCTGGACCGGATCGCTATAAATATGTCGCTCCTACGGAGTTGGCCGCAGATCAGGCTGGGCCAGCTCCGTAGGAGTGAAATATTTATAGCGAAATATTTATAACAGCTGGTACGGGTCCACGTCTACATTCACTTGCACGTCTTCCGGAAACGATAGCCCGTCGATTACCTCCCGGATGGTTCGAGATAGTTTGGTAGTGCTACGGGTCCGCAGCAGAATATGATACCGATAAAAGCCTTTTATCCGTTCAATCTGAGCCGGCACCGGCGGATGAAGGATGACAGTTGCCTCTATCTTTTCATTCAGCCGGCGATGAATCGTTTCGGCGGTGAATTCCGCTCGGCGTTGATGTTCAGATTTAACATGGACCAATACTAAATGGTTAAACGGCGGATAATCGCAGCGCTCTCTGAATTCGCTCTCCTGTTCCCAAAACCCTTCGAAATCATGGTGCCTGGCAAATTGAATAGACGGACTAAACGGGGTTGCGGTTTGGACAAAAACTTCACCCGGTGTTTCGCCTCGCCCCGCTCTACCTGCTACCTGAGTTAACAATTGAAACGTGCGTTCACCAGCCCGGAAATCAGGAATATGCAGACCAATGTCGGCGTTAATAATTCCCACTAACGTGACCTTCGGAAAATCCAGCCCCTTGGCGATCATTTGCGTTCCAATCAGAATATCAATCTTGCCGCTTCGGAACGCTCCTAACGTGTGCCGGTAAGCGTCTTTCCGCGACATGGAATCAGCATCCATCCGGCTGATCCGAGCGGTAGGAAAGATCTTCTGCACCAGTTCAACCACTTTCTCGGTGCCGTAGCCGCTGTAACGAATACCAGGATCGGCACAGTTTGGGCACTTCTTCGGCGCAACCGCCTGGTAGCCGCACAGATGGCATTTCAAACGGTTCTCCGCCAGGTGAAAGGTAAGTGGGATACTGCAATTGGCGCATTCACATACAAACCCGCACTTAGCGCAGAGAAGCGACGAGGCAAAACCGCGCCGGTTAAGGAAAAGAATCGATTGCTCTTGTTTTTGCAGCCGGTCCTCGACGGCAGCCGTCAGCCGTCGGGAAAGAATCGTTGGATGTCTGGTCTTGGCGAACTCCTGTCGTAAATCGATTACCCGGATCAGCGGTAACTGCCGGTCGTCCACTCTGGCGGTTAACCGGGCCAGCTCATATTTTCCGGTGCGAGCGTTATGATAGCTTTCAAGTGAAGGAGTGGCGGACCCGAGTAAGACTGCGCAACCCTGAATCTGGCCCCGGACCACAGCCAAATCCCGGCCATGATAACGCGGGGTTTCTTCCTGCTTATAGGAACTTTCGTGCTCTTCATCAACCACGATGAGCGCCAGGTCCTGCACAGGCGCAAAAACGGCGCTCCGTGCGCCAATGGCAACTCGAGCGGCTCCTCGCCGAAGCCGGTGCCATTCATCATGACGTTCGCCCGCAGAGAGATGGCTATGTAGCACCGCAATCAGATCGCGTGGGAACCGGGACTTAAACCGCTCCACCGTCTGCGGCGTTAGCGAAATCTCGGGTACTAAGACTAAAGCACCCCGCCCCAGATCGAGGCAGTGCTGAATGGCTTGCAGGTAAATCTCTGTCTTACCGCTCCCGGTGATGCCATGGAGTAAGATCGGTTTGCTTTCGCCTCGGTCGACGGCTCGGGTTGCAATCGTGAGAATTTTCGATTGACCGGGATTCAAGCTTAAGGGTTCGGTCCGCACGTAATCCTCTCCGCGATAGGGGTCCCTCTCGGCGTTCTCGAATGACAGGGCAAGCCAGCCCTGGTTCACCAGGTGTTTGACGGTTCGATCCGTGGTAGCGGCGAGACCGACCAGATCAGTCCACCTGATCGGGCCGGGTTGATCCAACGCCACCTGCAACACCTCAGCTTGCCGAGGCGCCCTTTTCGCCAGCTGTGCCAGGATCTCCTGAGCTGCCGGCCGATTGACCGAAAGCCAGCGTTCCCGTTTGAAGCCCCCGCTCCGGATCACTTGCGGCAAAGCGCAGCGGATAGCCGTACTTAGCGGGCAACAATAATAGTCGGCCATCCAACGCACCAGGCGGAGAAGCGTCGAATCGAGCACCGGTTCTTCCGAAGCCAGCCCCGCCAGAGTCTTAATACCCGGCGCGGTTGATTCCCCGACAAGCTCGACCACGGTGGCAAAACTGTTCCTGGATCGGAGCGGAACCTTGACTCTAGATCCGACATGGACCTTGTTTTCCCATTGTGCCGGGACGAGATAATCTAATTCTTTGTTTGTGGGGTCATCCGTGACTACCCGCGCATAGTGCGGCATCTTGTTTGCAGTACCAATGGCGTCCAGCTCAGATCGAAGTCAAATCAGGCGTGTGCCGGGATGGGTGATTTTTTTGCTCAAATTGTTTCTGGTCACAGTTTTTTCTGCCCTTACGGCCGTCGCTTATCTGGTCGTCCGCAGCAAAGACCCGTTTTATGTGTTCCGCGAGCTCAAAAACTGGAGCGATTACAACCGGTACGATAGCCTGATCACGAAGGTAGCTAATGAGCATTTGCTGGATCCCAGTCTGGTCAAGGCGGTGATCTGGCGGGAAAGCCGGTTCCAAGCGGACATGGTTGGCAGGAACAATGAACGAGGCCTAATGCAGGTTTCAGAGATCGCGGCTCGCGAATGGGCAAAGTCCAACGCGATCCCGAATTTCGAGCCAAACCAGCTATTCAATCCTGAGATCAACCTGGAGATTGGATGCTGGTACCTTAGTAAGGCATTGCAACGATGGAATTTCCAACCGGAACCGGTCCCCTTTGCCCTGGCCGAATACAATGCCGGCAAAAGCCGGGTGGACCGCTGGATCCGAGTCGCCCTCCAGAGAAATAAACAACCCTTGAGTGCTGAAGCCTTCGAGGACAGCATCGATTTCCCGTCAACTGCCCACTACGTCCGCACCATCCTGGCCCGGTACGATCTCTACAAGCGCCGAGGAGGATTGCCCCCCGCGGAGACGGGGTCTTGAGACGGATTGGTGATTAGCAATCGGTGATTCGTGGTTGGGGACCAGCAGCGAAGCTGCGATTCGTTGTCGCCTGATCTGCCACCTGCGATTTCGCCGCTTCGCGGCAGAAATCCGACAGACCTCAGACCGTGACCTAAATCCGTTGAGGGAGCCGATAATAGTGGGGCGCTGCCGAACGTTAAACGCCGAGCCCCGAACGGTTTCCGACACTCTGTCAAAACTGTCATCTTGGTCACTAAAAAGTTACAAAAGTTAGAGAGACTATCAGCTCACGGGGGTTTTAGTTGGCGTGCTGGATTGAGGCTAAGGGGCTACGGAAAGCCCATGAGAACTTCCCAAAGACGCTCTCAGATGAACGCCTCTTTTCAATCAAAACCACAAGGCCATGAACCTAACTTCGCGGAAGACAGCACTGAGTGCACTCACTATCGCGTCGCTCTCATTACTTGGAGCAGTGACCGATGCCCACGCGGAAGGAACGTTTCTTCCTACCGGTCAGATTATTACACCCACTGCGATACCGAACTCGCAACTAACCTACTTGAAGCCTGGCTTTACGGATGCGCCCCAGTTTATTGCATCCGGCGGTATCAGCTCGCTGGTGAGTCCCGACCAGAAGACCCTCCTGGTACTAACAAGTGGATATAATCTAACCACCGACAGCCAAGGGAACGCCATCAATGATGCGTCGCAGGAGTACGTTTTTGTCTACGATATCTCGAGCCATAGCCCCGTGCAAAAGCAGGTAATTCAGGTTCCGAACAGTTTTGCCGGCATCGTTTTCAGCCCCGACGGTAAGACATTGTACGTCGGTGGTGGTGTAGACGACGACCTACACAGTTACACGATTCAAAATGGCGCCTGGGCCGAGTCGGGTACACCGATCAAACTCGGGCATTCAGCCGGTCTCGGGTTGGGTACACCTCCCGCCACCGCCGGATTGGCAGTCACTGCCGACGGCACGCAGGTATTGGTAACCAATCTTTACAATGCTTCATTATCGATTGTCGATGTTGCCAGTCGCAGCGTGGTGAAAGAATTGGACCTGCGCCCGGGAAAGGTCGATCCGACGCTGTCCGGCGTTCCTGGAGGCGAGTATCCCTACGGGGTTGCGGTCAAAGGCAGCGATACCGCCTACGTGACCAGCCTGCGAGATCGCCAGATAGTGGAGATTCAACTCGGCTCAGATCCTCATGTGTCGAATTACATTTCCACACTTGGCAGCCCGAATAAGGTAATTGTTAACCGTGAACAGACCCGCCTCTACACGACCGAGGATTTCCAAGATCTAGTTCAAGTCTTTGATATCAGCGGTTCGGCGATTAAGCTGGTCGGATCCATCTCCACGAAGGGACCGCAACGTACCCCGCTGGCGAACTTGGATCGCTACCTGGGGACGATTCCCACCAGCTTAGTGTTAACGCCCGATGAAAAGACGTTGTTAGTCACTAACTCAGGCATCAACTCGGTTGGAGTGATCTCATTATCCGGTAAGCCGAGCACGGTGGCTCAGTTGCCAACCGGGTTTTATCCTACCGCGGTCAGCGTAAGCGGTGACGGCAAATGGGTATATGTCGTGAACGAAGAGAATGTGACTGGCCCTAACCCGCAGGAACAGAACGGGGCAGCAAACCAATATGTCTTCCAGCTGCAGAAATCTTCGGTACTTAGCTTCCCTATCCCGTCACAG
>JAFAVN010000286.1 GCA_019242435.1 Verrucomicrobiota bacterium
CAAGGCGCGTCGATTGGAGACGAGATTAGGGGAAAGAGTCACGGGTAAAGTAAATCTTAAACGATTGACCAAAAGTCTAAATTAGTCATAGTGTCAAAAGAATAAAAGAAAAGTCCGGCTTAAAAGTCAATCTTCGTTTTCATTCAAGTGGATTATTCATTTGATCTATTCATTTGATTAAACTAGCCTCCGCTTATGGCGGTTTCCCTTTCTCCTAGCCCAGATATCAGTCCCCGTGCCCGCTTGATCGAGGCTGCTGCCGAGATCTTCGGGACTTACAACCTCGAAGGCGCTACTACCCGCCAATTAGCTCAGCAAGCCGGCGTGAATCAGGCAGCTATCCCGTACTATTTCGGCGGTAAAGAGGGTCTTTACCTGGCTACTATGGAACATTTCTTTACCGTTCATACTCCGCGGATTCAGGTTCTGGTCGCGGAGATCGAGAGCCGGTTAAGCTCTGAACGGGTCACCCAGACCGAAGCGCTCGATTTATTGAAAGAATTACTAGAGCGCTTGCTCGAGATACTACTCCGGCAGCAAACCAATCGGTCCTTTGGCCGGATCATCATCCGGGAGCAAATGCAGCCGACAAAAGCGTTCGATTTGATTTACGATCGCGTGATTCGTCATGTGCACGAGACAATCTCGGCTTTGCTCGCAGTTATTCTTGATCGGGAACCAACCGATCGCCTGGTGATTCTACGAGCCCAGATGGTAGTCGGTCAGGTTTTAATTTTTCTTTCCGGCCGGGAAACCATTCGCCGGCGGTTGAATCTAACCGGCTATAGCGAAGCGGAGTTCGCGGAAATAAAGGCGGCTTTGGCTGAACAGCTGGATCTTTTTAGACGAAAACGGGGAGGTAGAAGATGAAGAAGCGGCTACCAATTATGGTGATAGTCGTTGCTATTCTCGCTATCGGCGGCTGGTTTCTCTACCGACACTTCACGGCTGCCCCGACACGCATCCTGACCCTGCAAGGGAACATCGACATCCGGCAGGTAAATGTCGGATACCGCGTCTCGGGTCGAGTAAAAGAGATGAAGCTGGAGGAAGGCGATGTCGTAAAGAAAGGGGACTTGGTTGCCACTCTGGACGACGCGCCATACCAGGACCAAGTCCATCTAGCGGAGGCACAGGTAGCACAGGCCCAGGCCAATTATACGAAGATGGTGAACGGATACCGTCCGGAAGAGATCCAGCAAGCGCGAGCTCAATTGGCGCAGACCAAGGCTAATTACGAGAACGCACAACGATATTTTGAGCGGCAAAATGAGCTGCAGCAGAACCATGTGATTTCAAAGTCTGATTATGACAACGCCAGCGCTTCTAAAGATTCGTTAAAAGCGCAGGTCGACCTGGCGCAAGCCAACTTGAATCTGGAATTGGCCGGCAACCGGTATGAAGATATCGACAGCGCAAAGGCACAGTTGGACAACGCGCGGGCAAATCTGGCGGTGGCACAGCAAAACTTGGCGGATTGCCAGCTTTTCGCGCCGGTGGACGGGGTTGTCATCACCCGAGCAGTGGAGCCGGGCACTATCGTTTCCACCAGCTCGGTTATCTATTCGATTTGCCAGAACGAACCCATTTGGGTTCGCACTTACGTGGACGAACGTGATTTAGGCCGCATTTATCCGGGCATGAAGGCGTTGGTCCATAACGACACAAATCCCAACCGGCCCTATGTTGGCCAGATCGGTTTCATATCGCCAGTAGCCGAGTTTACCCCAAAGAATGTAGAGACACGTGAATTGCGGACTGATTTGGTCTATCGGCTTCGGGTAATCATTACCCAGCCGGATAAATATCTGCGGCAAGGAATGCCGGTAACTCTGCAGATGGTCGATGAGCACCATGAACCAGAGCAGCAACGGGACTGATTTCCTGGTTGAAGTATCCAGCTTGGTAAAGTCGTTTCGCCCGAACGCCTCGCCGGCGCTGGACCAGCTAAATGCCGGAATTCCGGGAAGCGCTGTTACGGGGTTAATAGGTCCGGACGGCGCCGGGAAAACCACGCTTATGCGGATGCTAGCGGGACTCCTATTGCCCACCTCCGGAACCATTCGGGTGTTGGGCTTTGATCCCGTGAGCCAACCGGAGGAAATCCGGTCCCGCATCGGCTATATGCCTCAGAGGTTCGGCCTTTATGAGGACCTGACCGTTCTCCAGAATCTGAATTTGTACGCTGAGCTACGAGGAGTTGTGGGAAAAGAGAGAGAATCCAGTTTCGAGCGGCTACTCACGCTTACCGATCTGAAGCGATTCCAGAGCAGGAAGGCGGGCGCGCTTTCAGGCGGAATGAAGCAGAAACTGGGATTGGCCTGCGCACTGGTTAGCAAACCGGAACTACTTCTATTGGATGAGCCCAGCGTGGGAGTCGATCCGATCTCTCGGCGCGATCTCTGGAAGATGGTGCAGGAGTTGGTGTCGGATGGAATCGGCGTTGTTTGGAGCACGTCTTATCTGGATGAGGCCGAACTCTGCAATACGGTGATCCTCTTACATGAAGGTAAGAAGATCTTTGATGGCCCTCCAGAAGAACTGACTGATCGGGTTCGTGATAGGACGTTCCAATTGCGGGCAGAAGGTAATCGCCGCCAGATACTAGCAGAAGCGCTGCGTTCCCCGAACGTTGTGGACGGTGTGGTCCAGGGTGAACACGTTCGCCTGGTTGTTAAAGAACACGCCAGCACGGACGGAATTGAGCGGTTAGCTGACGATAGACGGCTGAGGCCGGTTGCGCCCAGGTTCGAAGACGCGTTTATCGATAGATTAGGAGGTTTGCCGAAGGAAGAATCGCCAGTGGTCGGCGCCATGCCTCATCGGCAGCACGATGGGGGCGCTGTAATTGAGGCAAAAGAGCTGACGAAACGTTTTGGTCATTTTGTCGCGACCGATCAGGTTACTTTTTCTGTGAATCGGAGTGAGATCTTCGGGCTCCTCGGTCCGAATGGCGCCGGAAAATCGACCACCTTCAAAATGTTGTGCGGGTTGTTAAAGCCTTCCGGCGGGACCGCGCGCATAGCTGGTATCGATTTCCAGAGGTCGGCAAGTGCCGCTCGGAACCGGATCGGCTACATGGCGCAAAAATTTTCATTGTACGGCGACCTCACCGTCAAACAGAACCTCGACTTCTTTTCCGGTGTCTACGGCTTGAGTGGCAAGCGGAGGACGTCTGCGACTGACCGGATGATCCATGCATTCGGGTTAGATAATTATTTAGGCACTGCGTCAGGTCAGCTACCGCTGGGCTTTAAACAACGGCTGGCAATGGCCTGCGCCTTAATGCATGAGCCGGATGTCCTCTTCCTAGACGAGCCTACATCCGGTGTCGATCCGATTACCCGACGCCAGTTTTGGCTGCATATCAATGGTTTGGTGGAAAAAGGTGTAACCGTCATGGTGACCACTCATTTCATGGACGAAGCCGAATACTGCGATCGAATCGGGCTGGTCTACCGCGGCAAGCTGATTGCACTTGATACTCCCGACGCCCTCAAACGTAGTGTCCGCTCGCCAGAGCTACCCGAACCGACTATGGAGGAAACTTTCATCAGAATTGTCGACCAGTTCGATACCGCGGTCGAGAGCGTATGACTGACAAAGTACAGAGATTTAGTGGGCGACGGCTGGTCGCACTAGTCCATAAAGAGCTGATTCAGATCGTGAATGATCCGAGCA
Source organism: Verrucomicrobiota bacterium (assembly GCA_019242435.1). Classification (GTDB taxonomy): domain Bacteria; phylum Verrucomicrobiota; class Verrucomicrobiia; order Chthoniobacterales; family JAFAMB01; genus JAFAVN01. The sequence continues at coordinate 3,682 of JAFAVN010000286.1, forward strand.
GCATTTTGATCGCGTTTATTTTGCCGGTGATGTTGCTATTTTTGTTCGGGTACGCGGTGTCACTGGATTCGACCCGCGTCCGGGTCGGGGTGGTTCTGGAAGAGCGCACACCGGAATCAGAGAACCTGTTGACTACATTACGGAACTCCCAATATCTAGACGTGACCGCTAGTTACAACCGAGCGGAGTTGGAAAGGGAAATGGTAGCGGGGAGGTTGCGCGCTTTACTCATTATTCCGATTGATTTCTCCAGGCGTCTTCACCGGGAAGTCGATGCCGCACCGTTGCAGATCATCGGCGATGGAAGCGAGCCAAATACGGCGACGTTTGCGGAGAATTATTTGCAAGCGGTGGTCTCGCTTTGGTTGCAACAACGGGGTCTGGAGAGCGGGCTAACGGTGAACAGCATGGTCGATGTGCAGACCAGGAACTGGTTCAATCCATCGCTGGAGAGTAAAAACTATCTCATTCCGGGATCGATCGCGATCGTTATGACCATGATCGGCACCTTGCTTACGGCTCTGGTAGTCGCTCGGGAATGGGAGAGGGGAACGATGGAGGCCTTGATGGCTACACCGG
>JAFAVN010000386.1 GCA_019242435.1 Verrucomicrobiota bacterium
CGAAGATGAGGTGGACCGCGTCCTGGAGGCCCTCGACTGAACCTCGCGAATGATAATGACAAATGACACACGTCAGGAGCTACCAGGGATTGTTTAGCGGCAATTTGTCATTTGTCATTTCGCGAGCTTCAGGCGAGCGAACAAGACCCGGGTCTGACAGGGAAGTTCGATCTGGCCGTCCTTAGCGTGGTCGTCAAAGAACCTCCGGAATCTTTCCATCACGGTTTCGTGGCCAGGTTTTCCCACATTCGGCACATAGGATGAAGAGAGCACGCGTCCGATGAACGCTTCCCGATCGAGCCATTGGTTGTTTGGAAAATGAACCACTTCGCAAGGCTCAGGAGCAAAGAACTGGCCGATAACACCGTCGGTTAGGTGTCGTCGGCCGATGACGCAGTATTCCGGTATGGATTCTTGCAGGATCCGGTCGTACTCCTCCATCGGCCCTTCCGCCATTCGCTCGTTCCAGATCAACAGCACGATGCCGGGTTCGCGAAGAATCCGCTGAAATTCGAAGCGGCACTGGGCGCGATCGAACCAATGAAACGCTTGAGCGCAGGTGATCGCTTGAGCAGCCCCGTCCGGCAAAGTTGTCGTCTCGGCAGTACCGATCACGCTGCGAAACTCAGGATTCCCGCCCAGTTGCCGCTCCGCCTCTTGCCGCATCGGCCCATTGGGTTCGACAGCCAGAACGGTATACCCCGCTCCCAACAGTTGTGCCGACAGAATCCCGGTACCGGAACCGATATCCGCGATAACCGCAGAGGCCGGTAGAAGCTCCGCTAAAAATCGAATCAAAGCCTCGGGATAATGCGGCCGAAACCTGGCATAGTTCTCGACCCGATCGCTGAAACGCTGAGTAGAATCCGTCATGAATGGTGAGAGATGATTGTGAGAAGTGGAATGGAGATTGGCGTAAAGAAAGGACGCTGGACTTAGAGCCACAAGTGGTTAGCGAAAAACGTACAAAGAACAGAGTACCCCTAGAATCCTACAATATCTTAAGCTGCCCCAGCCTTCGCGGGATTTCCGCGCCATGGGCCTCTCACTTCTCATCTCTCAGGTCTCACTTTCATCTCTCACCATTCATCGCTTTACACGTTCCCATGATTCCACGAATGTGCGCCTCTCTGTATGCAAAAGATCGGTATTGGGCTTGCTGGGCTAGGCACGGTGGGGACCGGCGTTTATCGGTCCCTCTTGCAGAACCGCTTGCTGTTGACTGAACGCATCGGCCTGGAACTGGAGGTTCGGCGGATAGCAGTGCGCAATCTCGCCTTGTCGCGAAGCGTAAAGCCTCCGGCAGAAATGCTAACCGATCGCTGGGAAGCAATCGTCGACGATCCCGCGGTTGGGGTCGTGGTTGAGCTCATCGGCGGCATCGATTTGCCCTACGAACTTTTCCGGCGGGCACTGAAAGCTCGTAAACCGGTAGTAACCGGGAATAAGGCGCTCCTGGCCGAAAAAGGAGCCGAAATTTTTGAATTAGCAGCTGACGCTGGAGTACCAGTCTTTTTCGAGGCGGCAGTTGCCGGCGGTATCCCGATTATTAAATCGATCCGGGAAGGATTTATCGGGAACCATCTCCAGTCGATCCACGCCATCCTGAACGGAACCAGCAACTACATTCTTACGCGGATGACAGAGGCGCGGATCAATTTCCCGGAAGCGCTTCAGGAAGCACAATCCAGCGGATACGCTGAAGCTGACCCCACGCTCGACATCAACGGCTGGGACCCAGCTCATAAAGCCATTATCCTGGCATCTCTAGCCTACGGGTTCTGGGTCGATACCCGTCACGTCTATGTAGAGGGGATTGAAAAAATCTCCGCAGCCGATATTCGATTTGCCGAGACACTCGGTTACCGGATCAAACTGGTCGCCACTATACGAGCCGACTCAAATTCGGCCATCGAAGTTCGCGTAAATCCCACTCTGGTGCCGAAGGAGCACGTATTGGCCTCGGTGAACGGGGTCTTTAACGCTCTGATGGTGCGTGGCGATATCGTGGGCGATACCCTGTTCTACGGGCGTGGAGCGGGTCAGGACCCAACTGCCAGCGCTGTTATCAGTGATCTAGCTCAGGCAGCCATTTGGATCGATTCCGGAGGCAAAGCATTCGGGTTTACTCCCCATGGGCTGTATGGGAAATGCCTGCCCACGGACGAACTCATGTCCGCCTTCTATTTGCGCCTGACCGTTGATGATCGTCCAGGTGTACTGGCCCAGATTGCCGGTGTCCTGGGTTCGCATAACATTGGGATTTCCTCAGTCATCCAACCCGAGAGCCATGAAACTCCGGCGGTCCCGCTAGTTCTGATGATCCATAATGCTCCCTTTGGCCGGATGCGCGAAGCCGTAGATCAAATCAAAAACCTCGAGTGCGTAAAAGCTGAGCCGGTATTGTTGTGGATCCTATAATGAATACTCCAGGGCACCGGCGCATCGGCGTGATTGACCGATATCGGGATTTGCTGCCGGTAACCGAAAATACCCCGGTAATAACCCTCAATGAGGGTTCAACCCCTTTGATCGAGTCCCCTAAGCTGGCGGGGCGCCTGGGCCGAGGCTGCCGCGTCTTTCTTAAATACGAAGGATTGAATCCAACCGGATCCTTCAAAGATCGCGGTATGACTGTGGCGGTGAGCCTGGCAGCGGAACGCGGCGCTAACACAGTGATCTGCGCATCTACGGGAAATACGTCGGCTGCCGCCGCCGCCTATGCCGCTCGAGCGGGGATGCGTTGCGCCGTCCTTTTGCCGTCTGGAAATATTGCGCTCGGCAAGGTCGCTCAGGCCTTTGTTTATGGAGCCACGGTGATCAGTATCAACGGCAACTTCGACGCTTGCCTTAACGTGGTTCGCGACCTCCGCGGGGAAACAAATATCGCCGTAGTGAATTCGATCAACCCAGATCGCCTGGAAGGACAGAAGACCGCTGCCTTCGAGATCGTCGATGAATTGGGTGATGCGCCGGTGGTGCATGTCTTACCTGTGGGTAACGCCGGCAATATTACTGCCTATTGGAAAGGCTATCAGGAGTATAATAAACTGCAGCGCGCGACGAGAACTCCACGGATGATCGGGTTTCAGGCCGCCGGTGCCGCCCCGATCTACCTTGACCGTGTCGTGCCATCACCGGAGACCGCTGCCTCCGCCATCCGGATTGGGAATCCCGCCAGCTGGGCCAGAGCCAAAATAGCTATCACTGAATCCGGTGGGGCAATCGATATCGTCTCTGACGATGAAATTTTCGAGGCCCAACTTTGGCTGGCGACTCATGAGGGCATTTTCGCGGAGCCCGCGAGTGCCGCCGCAGTCGCAGGATTCCTCAAATGCACGGATCCATCCCGCCGCTGCGGTTCCTGCCCATTGGCCCAATTGCCCGAGAACAGCACTGTGGTTTTGACTCTGACCGGTCATGGCTTGAAGGACGTGGCGGCAGTGCTCGATCGACGCCCCGCCCCAGTGCCGGCGGAAGCCAATAAGGCAGCTGTACTTCGTTTGTTATGAGGCTCATCGTGCAGAAATACGGTGGCACTTCCGTAGCCAACCCTGAGCGCATCCAGAACGTAGCAAAAAAGATCCTGCAAACCCAGGCCGATGGGAACCAGGTCGTTGTGGTGGTCTCGGCGATGTCGGGAATGACGGACGGCCTCATCCAGTTGGCCCGCCAGGTAGCACCCCATCCCACCGAGCGGGAAATGGACGTGTTGCTGGCAACCGGCGAGCAAACCACTATTGCCCTGACTGCTATGGCGATTAACGGAATGGGCGGGCACGCCACCTCGCTGACCGGTGCCCAGGCCGGTATCGTTACGGACGGCGTTCATACCAGGGCGAAAATCGCCAATATCACGCCCAAACGAATTCATCTGTTGTTGAATTCAGGAAACATCGTGATTGTGGCGGGCTTCCAAGGCGAAAGCCTCGAGGGCCAAATCACCACCCTGGGCAGAGGCGGTTCCGATCTGACTGCTATCGCGTTAGCAGCCGCTATCAACGCGGACTTATGCCAGATCTTTACGGATGTTGAGGGCGTCTATACCTGTGACCCTCGGATCGTTCGGAACGCCCAAAAAATTCCGGAAATTTCGTACGATGAAATGCTCGAGATGGCGAGTCTGGGCGCTAAAGTGATGCAATCTCGCGCCGTGGAGTTCGCCAAAAAGTTTGGTGTGATCTTTGAGGTCCGCAGCAGTTTTAATGATAAACCCGGAACAATGGTAAAAGAAGAAACCGTGAGCATGGAAAAGGTGGTGATCCGAGGCGTTACCGTCGATCGGCGGCAAGCCAAAGTCACCGTGAGCCAAGTCCCGGATAAACCTGGCACGGCCTCAAAAGTATTTAACGCGATCTCAGCCGCCAACCTGAACGTGGATATGATCGTGCAGAACGTATCTGCGGCTGGGACTACCGACATCACGTTCACGATTCAGGCGGATGAGTTACCGAAAATCGAACGCTGTCTCGGCCCAATCGTAGAGGAGATCGGCGCCAAAGGGTTCAACGCGGTTGGCGGTATCGCAAAACTAAGTGTCATCGGTATCGGCATGCGGTCCCATTCCGGCATCGCCGCGAAGATGTTCGACCTACTGGGTCATTCCGGAATCAATATCCAGATGATCTCCACTTCAGAGATCAAGATCTCCGTGATCATAGACGA
>JAFAVN010000608.1 GCA_019242435.1 Verrucomicrobiota bacterium
GCCGACACGCTGGACTCCTGTTCAACCGGCTGCTGCGGCCGAACGCCGACTTCGCGATCGACTTCCACACTGGGACGACCGGATTCGAAGTCACCGCATTCAACATTGCCGGCATGGATGTGCCCGAGGTAAAGGCGATGGTGGAGCTCTATCCGATCGGCCAGATCTTCGACAACCATGTATATCCCGGCGTGCTGCATAACGCGTTCATGGACGTGGGCATTCCGTCCTTTACTCCAGAGATCGGCGCTGGGCGCGTGCTAGACCTCGAGATGATCTCGCTGTTCGTGGAAGGCACCATGAACGTCCTCAAGCATCATGGCATTGTTTCCGGGCCAATGGGGCGCACAGGCAAGGATGTGAGTGTCTTTGTCGGCAACAGTGCGTTCCCGATCCTCGCCACCGCGGGAGGCCTCGTCGAGCATCTGGTCAAGCTCTACGACAAGGTCGAAGCCGGACAAAAGGTCGCCGTTCAGCGCGACAGCTTCGGCGAAGTGGTTGCGGAGTACGCCAGCGGCGTGGCCGGAGAAATAACGGGTCAGCGCAGCGATGCAATGTCCGAGCCCGGAAACCCCTTGGTATTTATCCTTTTCAACAAGCCGGCGCCCGCGGGCGTTGAAACCTATCCCGAGTAGGTGACCTGGGCGAGCGATCTTCTAGAATGAAAACGTAGAGCATAAACCCTTGGAGCCATCCTGGGGCGAACTTGACCGCATCCGTTAACGGCCTGACCAAGCTGGAATGTCCGCTAATATTACGGGCCTCCGTCGAAGTTCCATCTGCTGCGCGCCACAGAAGAGGCCGGCAAGTCGAGAGCACTCGCAACTCCCAGATTACCAGATCGCCTGCTTTATCCTAAACGATTCAGAAATTGACGCGATCAAGTTCGCTCATCGCTGCGAGAAATTTTTCGCATAGGACTGTCAACCGTGAACCGCGAACCGCTACCGCATCCGGAGACGTTCAGTCATGATGGATTCGATTCGGAGACGTTCACTTTCGAAGTTCCCTTCCCGGGCGCTCTGAGAGACTTCGATGAAAGGCATAATGGTCACTTCAACCTTGGAAAACGGTTTGGGGATGGCGAAACCGTCCCACGATTTAAGTCGCCAACAGGCGCTGTACTCGATCAGCAAGGGCATCAACGGGACCTGACAAAGCTGTGATAATAAAATCGCTCCCGGGCCCAGGGAATAGCGTGGTCCCCTGGGACCGTCGGGAGTGATACAGATGTCATAGCCTTCGTTCAGCTTGCGAACCAGATCCAGCAATGCCGAGCTGCCGCGGCGCGAGCTTGATCCGCGCACCGCTCCCACTCCAAAGTTCTGGACGAACTCCGCCAGGTAAGCGCCATCGCGGCTGGCGCTCGTCAATACGATCGCCCCTTTTCGCGAGGGATAGTGCCTGCTAAATGCGACGGTTAACCCTAACATTCGGTTATGCCAGACTAAGGCCACGACAGAACGGCCATCCGCCTGGTTGAAAAATCCTCCTTCATCTTTCACTTCGCAACGCAAGGTCCGGAATAACAGCTTCAACAACAACGCGGCAAACCAGACCAGCGCTTTTGAGCGACGATCGAGCTCTCGAATCGTGGGGTTCTTCAGGGCCATTAAACAAAATTACAAACCGCGAATGGACACGAGTAAACGCGAATTAAGGAAATCTGGAGCAACACCAATCAAACAACTACCTGGCCTGAGGCGCTGGACGGCCCAAAAGGAGTTGATCTTAATTCAAGTTGATCAACGATTTTGCGTGACTGGCGGTCTATCGTAAAAATTCTTCGCGTCAATTCGCAGTTTGCCGCGCCGTAGCGAGGCGAAGGCGGGTCCATTCGCGGTTGAATTATTGGTTTTAGTGGAAGGCCAGATCTACGTCATACCATTGGCCGGAACCGACCGACTGCCTCAGTCAGACGGCGCGTTATCTGGCCGAGCGAACAATGTTCTACGCAAGTGATGAGCTCCGAGAAAGTGTTCCCTCCTGCCTCCACGACCGCTGCCAATCGATCCAAGCAACGCTCGGACTCTTCCGCATGTCGCCGGTGAAAATCTTCCACCCGCTCTTGCTGGATCTGCTTTTTCTTGGCCGATGTTCGGACGGTCTCGAGTTCAGGCCAGTGCAGGCCTTCGGCCGCATACCGATTCAGTCCGATGATGGGCCTGGCGCCAGAAGAGATCTGGCTCTCAAGACGATGAGCGGCCGCCTGGATTTGGCTTCGCTGATAGCGCCGGTCGACCGCACCGAGCACACCGCCCTGGCCTTCAATCGATTCGAACTCATCCAGAATTGCCTTCTGTACAGCGTCCCCAACGACTTGCATCCCAGGAGACCCGGCAACCGTGTTCATCATATGCTTAAAAAGGCCGCTTTCTTCGAGCAATATGGCCTGCGCATGGGCTGCATACCGGGCGTATTCCTCGCTAGGCGTAGTGAAGGGCTCATCGGCAGCGTTGCTGTGGCACGAGTTGGTCGCGTTCGCGCAAGCGAGAACCAGCTCGATCGCCGTCCGGGTCAGGTTGTTTTTCCAATCAGCGGCCACCAGTGAACGACCACTGGTTTGGGTGTGCAGCTTAAACCTCTGTGCCCGGGTATCACCGTGGAACACATCACGAATGCCGATAGCCCAGATTTTGCGGCAAACCCGAGCCAAAGCCAAATACTCAATGTCGAGACCACAGTCCAAAAAGAAGGAGAGACGCGGCCCGAACACATTGATATCCATGCCTCTTTTCTGGAAGTAATCGACGTATGCAAAACCATTGGATAATGTATAGGCGCCCTGTTGTACCGGTGTAGCGCCTGCTTCGGCGATATGGTAGCCGCTGATCGAAATCGGATACCATCGCGGCATGTTCAGTGTGCAATATTCGACCATGTCGGCCAGAAACCGGAGTGATGGCTCAATCGGAAAAATCAATTCATTCTGGGCCTGAACTTCTTTCAACACGTCCGCCTGAATGGTACCCCGAAGTTTCGGGACGACATTTTGACCAAATCGGCGCTTGGCGGCGGCGATATACATTGCCAAAAGAATCGGAGCCGGCCCTGAGATCGTCATCGACACCGAGACATTGGGCTGGTCTAAGTCGAACCCGGCATACAGTCTCTCCAAGTCTTCGACCGTGTCGACCGCGACCCCACCCTCTCCTATTTTTCCAAAGACTCCAGGCGCCAGCGCTCCCGCGCCGTATAGCGTCGGGCCGTCAAAAGCCGTGCTCAGACGCTTATTCCGCTGATTGCGAGCAAGGTAATGAAACCGTTCATTTGTGTCTTCCGGCAACCCTAAACCGGCAAACAATCGGGTTGGTTCTTCCCCGCTCTTTTCGCCTGTCGATTCATCGGCTGTCTCCCCGGACAGGTATTGTTCGCTGTATGCAGCCGACACGAACGGAAATTCGCCGGGTAAACCGCCTTCCAGCAAGAACCGGCATATCTCGCCCGAATCATCGAACTTGGGCAGAGCGAGCGAAGGCAATTCCAAGCCGGTCGGTGTTCGCGTTCTTCCCAGCTTTGCTAAAACGTCATTCCATCTTCCTTTGATTTCGCTGGCTTTGGCAGCGTCTTGCCGGACCCGAGCGACTTCCTCGACAACAAAACGATCATACTGGCGAACTGAGTCTACTAACTGACCGAGGTAACTCATATATTAGGAGGGAACAGGATGCGGAAAATCTGATCAATGCCCAGGTCTCGATGACGATTGGCTTGGGTTTGAAGCAACGTCTGTGGGCGAACTGATTGGGAGGTGCCAGAAACCCCACTCGGGTTTCGAAGCCGGCTCTCAATTTCCGAGATTGCTGTACGCGCTCCTACGAGATCGGCTTTATTCACCACCACG
>JAFAVN010000008.1 GCA_019242435.1 Verrucomicrobiota bacterium
CCGTCTAGATGCAAATGAGCACAACAGGCAGCTTCCGGGAATATCTATCAGTCTCCATAATATCAGGGGCTATCCTCGGGAGCCGCCTGTTAACTGCGCGCAATCTCCGAAGGCAGCGCTGGGGAAATTACGCGAGGACAGGTTGGCACACTCCAAAGCGGCTCCCTCCAAACGATGGGTAACCTATCTGCTATTCTGCTGTTCCGCCCGAGCCAAGTCCGGCTCGATAAATCCGCCACCTGCGCCTGCCGCGAATTTTTCAGGAGGGCCGTGTCGAATCTTACGAACCAAGACACTAGGGATTCCACGTAAGAAGGATAGCCAATGAATAAGATCACCTACCTAATAGCAACCGCCGGTGTCAGTCTTTGCCTTTATGGGCTTGGCAAAGCCGACGAAGTCGAATTTACTACTTTGCCCCAGGTCGTACAGCGCACTGTGATTCACCAGACCAGGATCGCTAGTCCGCAAAAAGTCGTCCGGGTGGTTAACCAATCAGGCGTCTATGCAGTGACTGTAGATACCGATTCCGGCCAACAGGTTGTCTATGTCAATCCCGCCGGGGAAATTGTGCAGGCTCCTGCTGCGGAAACCACAACCACGACAACCACCACCACTGAGCCTGAGCAGGGAGCTTATGTCACTTACGACCAGGTCCAACAGGCTGGCTCTCGGTACGAGCTGATAAAAAAGGAGAAAGACAAGGAAGTTTACCTGGATCATCAGACGGGCAAAAAGGTTACCGTCAAGCACGAGCATTAATTTACTTAGAAGCTCGGCTGGCAGAGTAAAACAAGTTTGACCCTTTCGCTGACGGGCTCGGGCCGGTTCCTCTGGAGCGGCCCGAGCTTTCCTCCGTAACGCTTTTCGATAGTTAATAATAAACGCGCAATTTCTGGGTTAGGCCGCATTCCTGGGGTGCCCAATGCCGCAATTATTCTCCCCGGGCGCAAATACTTTGTTTAGAACGGTGTTAATCGGAACGCCGTTCTTATTAATCGGTACTGTCTTCGCGCTTTACCGAATCGCGTATTCTCCTTACGCCACCCAGGTTGGTGTTCCCGTTGATCAGCCGGTTCCCTTCAGTCACCAGCATCATGTGGCCGGCCTGGGTATTGACTGCCGCTACTGCCATACTTCCGTCGAGACTTCCGCTTTTGCAGGAATGCCGGCTACGGCGACCTGCATGACCTGTCACTCTCAAATCTGGACACAAGCGCCCATCCTAGCCAGCGTCCGGGAAAGCTTATCCCTTAATCAGCCAATCCGCTGGACGCGGGTGCATCAGTTGGCCGACTACGTCTATTTCGATCACAGCATCCATGTGCGGAAAGGGATCGGCTGTGTTAGTTGCCACGGCCAGATAGACCAGATGCCGATCACTTGGAAGGCGAACACCTTGCAAATGGGGTGGTGCCTGGAATGCCATAAGCATCCGGACAGAGCCCTGCGGCCGCCCAGCGAAGTCTTCAATCTGAACTGGAAACCGGCTGGTGATCAGACTCTCCAAGGCCGGACACTGGCTAAGCAGGCCGGAATTAAATCCATCCAGGAGATCACCGACTGCACCACTTGCCACAGGTAAACTAACGCCGTGAACGCCGTGAACGCCGAGAACGCCGTGAACGCCGAGAACGCTGACTATGCCGTTACCGCCGAGAGCGGTGGCGAACGCTCAGCACCGAATGCCGGGCACCGCACGCCGAAGGTCATTACCCCGTTCCTTTGGGGCAGCCTGGAAGAATTAGCAAACGATCCGGAATTTGCGCGTTGGCTCGAACGAGAATTTTCGGATGGCGCGTCGGAGTTGAACGATCCGGTGGCCAGACGCAAATTTCTCAAGCTGATGGGAGCCAGTCTGGCGCTGATGGGAGTTACCGGGTGCCGTCGTCCACCTCAACAAAAGATCGTACCTTACCTGGACCAACCAGAATTTCTCGTGTCAGGTCGGCCTCTGTTTTTTGCGACCGCAATGCCATTCAATGGTTCGGCGACTGGTCTACTGGTTACCAGCAACGAAGGCCGGCCGACTAAGGTTGAAGGTAATTCCGGGCACCCGCTCAGTCTGGGTGCAACCAGTGTGTTCGAACAGGCAAGCCTGCTCACCCTCTACGACCCGGACAGGTCTAAAACGATCACTCACCGGGGCCAGATTGAAACCTGGGAGAACTTGATCGCCGCCTGGTTGACAGAACAAGACCAGCAACTTGCCCAGCAAGGGCGAACCTTGCGCTTCGTGATCGACTCGATGGTTTCGCCTACGGCAAACTGGCAGATTGGGGAGCTGCAAAAGCGCTATCCGGCGGCAAAATGGTATTATTGGGAACCGGTCTCACAGGATTCGGTTATCGAGTCGCATCAATCCCTTTTGGGGCGTCGTGCTCGGCCCGAACTCCAGCTGTCGACAGCGGACATGATTGTCGCTTTCGACAATGATTTTCTTCTCGATTCACCCTGGCGGTTGGCGTATACGCGCGCTTTTGTCGGCCGGCGCAATTACCAGCGCACTAATTTTTCAAATCCGAACCGGCTGTTTGTAGCGGAGCCGACTCCAACTGTAACTGGGTCAATGGCCGATTACCGGTTACCAGTCGCGGGCGCACTGATCGGGGAATTGGTCCAATTGGTGGCGGCCAAACTGGGGGTCAGCCGGACGAATGTAGAGATTCAGGACTCGGAAGCTGCCGCCTGGGCGGAAGAATGTGCCAATCGGCTGAAAGCTTCTCGAGGCCGTTCGCTAATTACTGCGGGATATCGCCAGCCCCCAGCGGTTCACCAATGGGTGCACGCCATTAACGCCTGGCTGGGTAATGTAGGTAAGACGGTAAACTATCGAGCGATTTACGGACCCTCATTTCCGCCGCCATTGAAAGGAATCAGCGAACTTGGTCAGGATCTTGGGTCGGGACAAGTCGATGCCGTGGTTATTCTCGGTGGTAACCCTGTCTTTGATGCGCCAGCCGACATAGAACTCGGGAAAAAGTTGTCTCGGACTCGCTTTACCCTGCATCTTTCCCTTTTTCAGGATGAGACCTCGGCAGTGTGCCAGTGGCACGTACCCGAGAATCATTTCCTGGAGAGTTGGAGTGATGCGGTCGGGAGTGATGGAAGCACCTCGATTGTTCAACCGCTGATCGCGCCCTTGTACTCCGGCTATTCACGCCACCAGCTTTTGGCCGTATTCCAGGGGCAAGTCTCTGTTCAAGACTACGATCTAGTTCGAGAATACTGGAGATCGCACGCAAAGTGGAATGATTTCGAAAAGCAGTGGCGCCGCGCTCTGAGCGACGGTGTACTGCCGGTGAACTCTGCCGACCTCATCCCGGTTGAAGGACCAGCCAAAATTCCAGAATCGGTTAGCAGAATCAATCAGCCAAGTCAGGTGATTGAATTGTCGTTTCATCCCGATCCTGCGATATGGGATGGCCGGTTTGCTAATAACGGTTGGGCGCAAGAATTGCCGAAGCCGTTTACCCGGGTGACCTGGGATAATCCGGCTCTGATCAGTCCGGCCCTGGCAAAAGAACTGCAGATTAAAAGCGGCGACATTGTCGAGATTCGAACCAATAGCGGCAAATTGGAAATTCCGGTTTGGATTCTGCCCGGCCAGGCCAAGCGGACGATTTCCCTCTATTTAGGCGGTGGCCGATATCGATCCGGTCACCTCGGGAACGGGGTGGGATTCAACGTATACCCGCTAAGAACCGCTGAGCGGCCCTGGCTGATTCCGGAGGTGCAAGTTCAGAAGACCCACAGGTTTCATCAGATAGTCAGCACCCAATTTCATCATGCGATGCATGAGCGAGAACCGGTGCAGACTCGTACTTATGAAGAATTCGTCCAGCAGGTTGTACCTCCTGGCCAGTTAACTAGAAAGCCCGAACCGGACCAGACCTTATACGATTTCACCAAGATGCTGACGGCCGAACACCAGTGGGGAATGGTCATCAACCTGAATACCTGCATCGGCTGCAATGCCTGCATATTGGCTTGTCAGTCCGAAAACAATATTCCTGTCGTGGGTCGGGACCAGGTTTGGCACGGACGGATCATGCATTGGATCCGGGTTGATCGTTATTTCGAAGGCGAGCCGGATTCGCCAAAGCTTTATCATCAACCGGTTCCCTGCATGCACTGCGAAACGGCTCCCTGCGAGCTGGTTTGTCCGGTGGAGGCTACCAACCATAGCGCAGAAGGGCTAAACCAAATGATCTATAATCGTTGCATCGGAACTCGATTCTGCTCGAACAACTGCCCTTACAAGGTTCGCCGATTCAATTTCCTCCAGTTCGCGGATACCAAAACACCTAGCTTTCAGTTAGGCTGGAACCCCGAGGTCACGGTCCGGGCGCGGGGCGTGATGGAGAAGTGTAGTTATTGCGTCCAGAGGATCCGGACGGTCCAATCCGATGCCGAAAAAGCGAATCGCAAAATTCAGGATGGCGAAATTGTCCCCGCCTGTGCTCAGGTTTGTCCCGCTGAAGCGATCACCTTTGGAGATATCAAGGACCAGGGCAGCCTGGTAACTCAGCTCAAGGCGAGCCGCTTGAATTATGGCTTGCTGGCGGAGTTGAACACCCGACCTCGCACCACTTATCTCGCGAAAGTGGCGCCAGAAGAAAAGGGAAAAAAGGTGGCAAATCAAGGATGAGAGCGATATGCCGGAGACAAAATTGTTAGAAGAGGAGATTGTTAAATCGTCCAATTTGCCTCACCTGCTGGTTAGACCTGGGGAGACACTTGAATCTGCCAGCGCCAAGATCAGCGGCATTGTACTCACCGGAAAACATCCCCCGTTCTGGTGGGTAAGTTTCGGGATCGGATTCATCCTGTTAATGGGCTTTTTGTACGGGACTATCATCCTCTTTATGATCGGCGTCGGTATCTGGGGGATCAACATCCCTGTCGCCTGGGGTTTTGCGATCGTTAACTTCGTTTGGTGGATCGGAATCGGACACGCCGGGACATTCATTTCCGCGATTTTGCTGCTCCTGGCGCAAAAATGGCGAAACTCCATCAATCGTCTAGCCGAAGCGATGACGCTTTTTGCAGTCGCCTGTGCTGGAATGTTTCCGCTCCTCCATTTGGGCCGGCCCTGGACCTTTTTCTGGATCTTGCCCTATCCGAACACCATGGGATTATGGCCGCAGTTTCGTAGCCCCCTGGTATGGGACGTTTTCGCGGTCTGCACTTACTTCACGGTCTCACTGATTTTTTGGTACACGGGCTTAATACCGGATTTAGCCACGATGCGGGATCGGGCTAGAACGCGATTTGCTAAAATCGGGTTCGGCATTCTTTCGTTAGGCTGGCGAGGTTCAGCTATTCATTGGAAACACTATCAGACCGTCTACCTGATTCTGGCGGGACTTTCAACTCCACTGGTCCTTTCAGTGCATAGTGTGGTGAGTGCCGATTTTGCCGTTGCCGTTCTACCTGGATGGCATACCACCATCTTCCCGCCCTTTTTTGTCGCCGGCGCGATTTATTCGGGTTTTGCGATGGTGCTCAACATCATGATCCCGCTTCGTTACGTTTATCGGTTGGAATCGTTGATCACAGAACGGCATCTAAACTGCATGGCGAACGTGATGCTGGTCACCGGTCTTATGGTTGGGTACGGCTACGTCATGGAAACGTTTACCTCTTGGTATAGCGGCGACATCTTCGAGCAGTACATGGTGATTAACCGGTCGATTGGTCCGTATGGCTGGGTCTATTGGTTTCTGATTCTAGTTAACATCGTCATTCCCCAGTTGCTTTGGATTCGTAAAATTCGGACTAACCCGGTCTCTCTCTTTTTTGTGGCGCTCAGCATCAATGTCGGGATGTGGCTGGAGCGGTTTGTAATCATAATCGTCAGCCTGCATCGGGACTTCCTACCTTCCAGTTGGGGCATCTTTGCTCCCACGGGGTGGGATTGGCTGATCTTGTTTGGATCCATTGGCCTCTTCTGTTCCTTAGTCTTTTTGTTTGTCCGGTTTCTGCCCATGATTCCTATCTTTGAAGTCAAAGAGATTATTGTGGAACGGCAGGAGGAAGCTGCATGAGCTCGGTTCAGGTACGCCTGCACGGGTTGACCGCTGAATTCGATTCAGCGGAACAGCTGGTACAAGCGGCGCGAACCGTGTTCGAGCAAGGTTTCCGCCAGATCGATGCATTCACGCCGTATCCGGTCGAAGGCTTGCCGGAAATCATCGGACGCACTAAATCAGCCGTCCCGCTCATTATGCTGATTGGTGGGATAGCGGGCGCAGTGATTGCCTATGGCATGCAATGGTATGCCATGGCGTATTATTATCCGCTCAACATCGGCGGCCGCCCTTTAAATAGTTGGCCGCTTTTTATCCCGATTACCTTCGAATTAACAGTCCTCTTCTCTGCCTTGGCAGGTGTTGCTGGTTTCCTGTTTTTAAGCCGGCTCCCCTGCGTCCATCATCCCGTGTTTAGCGTTCCGGGTTTTGAACGGGTAAGCACCGATCAGTTTTTCCTGTGGATCGAGGCGACCGATCCTCTTTTCGACGAGCGCTCTGTACGGCATTTGTTCGAGCGGTTGGAAGCTAGAACGATTACGGAGGTACGCGGTAAATGAAAAGAATCGGTTCGGGATGCGTTTTATTGCTCGCGATCGTCCTTGGATCCGGTTGCCGCGAAGAGATGCGGAATGATTCCCGATTAAAGCCGCTGCAGGAAGACGCATTTTTTGCTGATCGCAACTCGTCGCGCCCATTGGTGCCGAATACCGTTCCTCGCGGTCATGCCAACAATGATGATTTTTTTTATCAAGGCGAGATCAACGGCAAGCTGGTGCGCGGATTTCCAAGTCCGGTTACCAGACAAGAACTTGAGCGCGGCCGCGACCGTTTCAATATTTACTGCTCGGTATGCCATGGACCCACGGGCGAAGGTGATGGAATGATTGTGCAGCGCGGGTTTCCACAACCCCCGTCATTACACGATCAGCGGCTTCGGGATGCTCCTGAGGGCCACCTCTTTCACGTGATAACGCGCGGGTACGGTGTCATGTATCCGTACGCCGATCGAGTTACGCCCCAGGATCGGTGGGCGATCATCGCCTACATCCGGGTGCTGCAGTTGGCGCGAAATTCAACGATCAATGACGTGCCGCCGGACCAAAAGGCACGGCTGACCGGGCCCTGATATGGAAAGCGTCGCTTCCAGACTGGCCGCTGCGCAGAGATTCGGTGCCATCCTGTTCTGCGTCGGTTTCCTGGTGGTAGGAGTCACGTTATTCCTGGCCCCGTCTCACGCCTTTCCGTCCTATCTCATGGGCTTTCTTTTCTGGATGGGACTTACTCTCGGCTGTTTTCCGGTATTAATGATCTACCACCTGGTCGGAGGGATCTGGGCGGTGCCGATCAGAAAATTCCTTGAGGCCGGGATCAGTACTTTACCGGTCATGGCAGTATTGCTGGTGCCGCTTTTATTCGGCTTCGGCTATCTCTACCGTTGGATTCATCCGGTCGATCTGCGAACTGCCGAAGTGCTGGAGCGGAAAGAAATCTATTTGAATATGCCGGCCTGGTTAATCCGGACTGCTTTGTTCTTTTGTGTCTGGGGCGCGCAAGCTTTCTTATTGCTGCGCTGGTCCAGGAGACAACTCGAGAGCTCCGATCCGCGGCCAACATTGGCGCTTCGCAAGATCAGTGCGCCCGGATTAATCGTATTCGGTCTGACTACTTCGTTCGCCGTGGTGGACTGGGTGATGTCTTTGGAGCCGGATTGGTACTCCAGCATTTTTCCGCTGATCATCATCATGGGGCAAATTCTGTCAGCACTTGCGCTCAGTATCGTCTTAGCTAGAACGCTTCTCTTTGGTGCGGACGAGGCCACACCTGATCAGCTCAATCAACTCGGCGATCTGCTCTTAACCTTTGTTATGCTCTGGGCTTACATGACCATTTCTCAAATTATCATTATCTACGCGGGAAACCTGCCTAATGAAATCACTTGGTATCTCCACCGGATGCGGGGCGGATGGCTTTCGCTGAGTTGGGTAGTCGCTCTCTTCGCGTTTGGTGTTCCCTTTTTCCTATTGTTATTCCGGCACCTGAAACGCGCTCCTACCTGGCTGAGTGGAATAGCGGGCGGACTGCTCGTAATGCACGCCGTGTGCGTGTTCTGGTACGTCGCCCCCAGTTTCAGGTCTTCGATTTCCTTCGATTGGCTCGACCCGTTTGCGTTCATCGGGGTCGGTGGCGCCTGGGTTTTAGTCTTTAGCCGTCAATTAAGTCATAATCTCAGATTGAGCACGATCTCCGGCCAGTCGGCCTGACCAAAACCATTTAACTATGTCGCCCAATGTTTCTGCTGATTCCGCCAAAAAAGGTTATGAAGTAAAAGATGTTCCGTTTCGACCGTGGGCTTGGTTCGCGCTTGGTTTCATCATCAGTATTCTAGCCATCTATCTGGGCGTATTCGGGTTTACGAAATTCTTGACCGGTCCGGACACAGTTGTGGGCAGGACTGCGCACGGACGAAGTGCCGCCCTAGACCGGTTTCCGCATCCACAACTGCAGACTAACCCGGCCAAAGATCTGCATGAGTACTTGCAGCTCAAGGACGAAGAACTAGCTACCTACGGCTGGATCGATCGAAGTAGGGGGATTGTCCGGATTCCGATCGAACAGGCAATGGCCCTCTACCTGAAACGCGGAGCTTCGGTCCGGCCTCCGGACAGCGGTTTGACAGAGTTGGATATGCAAATTCAAAAAGCCGGCGGAGCTAAGATCTTGCCGCCGGCGACCAGCGAGAGACCAAAGCAATGAATGCGCGCATTTTATTTTTTTTGGTTCTAGCCAGGCTCTTCTGTCCGGAAAGCGAGTTTGCGCAGGCCACTGATCCTGCTAAAGATCCGAACCGAGCAATCCAGTTTGAGCAGCGGCTGAATCATTTGATCGGTTTGAACGAGGAGTTCACGGATGAAAACGGACAGACAGTTAGCCTAGACCGCTATTTTCATGAGCGGCCGACTGTTCTTGAGCTCGGCTATTACGAGTGCCCAATGTTATGTGGCGTGGTGCTGAACGCCTTCGTCCAAGGATTACAAGATCTTCCGCCCACCCTGGCAAAACGGGACTTTAATTTTATCTTTATCAGCATTGATCCCAAGGAAAGTAGTAAGCTGGCCGGGAGCAAACGGGAAAATTATCTTCGGCGATTCGGATGGGCGCCTGCTACAGAGCGCTGGCATTTTCTCACCGGCTCGGAGTCCGCTATCCGGGAGCTGGCGGACCAAGTGGGTTTCCACTATCGATACGATCAAGTTTCCAAACAGTATGTACATCCGAGCGGGCTGGTGGTGTTAACACCGAGCGGCAAGATTTCGAGCTATCTGTTGGGCATCGAATTTTCCGCGAAGAAGATTGATCGGGCGCTTACGCTTGCCCGTCAGGAGTCAGCGGGTTCGCCGGTATCGCCGCTGGTCCTACTTTGTTTCTGTCCGGATGTTGCCCCCGGAACAGTTGCTTACGTGGTGTTAATGGCGATGCGACTGGCCGCGGTGGCAACCTTGATAGCCCTCGGTTTAATTATCTACAGGGCGAGCCGGCGTCGTAACAAAAACGTAACCACATGACCGGACCAATCCTCGCCCAGATTCAGTTTTTCCCTGAACAGGCCTCGAACATGGCTGGGCGAGTAGATATTCTTTTCCTCTGCCTGCTGGTGATAACCGGCACCGTCACGTTGATCATTGCGGCCCTCATCGTTTTCTTTCTGGCTAAATACCGTAAACGAGCCGCTGCTGACCGGACTCCAGTGAAAAGCGATAGTCTCCCTGTCGAAGTGACCTGGAGCGTCGTTCCATTTTTCATCTTTCTAGGTCTATTCGGTTGGGGCGCTAACATTTACTTCCATCAGTCGGTTGAGCCAAGGGAGGCAATGGAAGTGCATGTGATCGGAAAACAGTGGATGTGGAAGCTGCAGCACCTGCAGGGAAAGCGAGAAATCAACGAATTACATGTGCCGTTAGGTCAGACAATCAAATTGCTGATGACTTCCCAGGATGTGATTCACAGTTTCTTTCTGCCGAGCTTCCGCGTGAAACAGGACGTTTTGCCTGGGCGTTATACGATGCAATGGTTTAAGGCGACCAAGGTGGGAACTTATCCGATCTTCTGTGCGCAATATTGTGGCACTAACCATG
>JAFAVN010000290.1 GCA_019242435.1 Verrucomicrobiota bacterium
CTTAGCGGCCGCCGCTAACTCTGTGTCCGTGTCCAGGCTAAGTTGTTCCAGGAAGGCAGTTCCTTTGGCATGATCTTGCCGTAACAATAGGCCGGCACGAGCGATCTGCAGCTTGACCCGATTCTCAGTCGTCGGATAAGCCGCCAGGAATTGGCCGATTTTTTCCGCTAAACCGCCCGCCTGCTCCGGCGTATCAATGAGATCGCCATTGTCGAGATAACAATAGAGCAGCTCTTCTCGAATTTTGGAATCCCTGGCGATCGGCTGCGGATGATCCTTAAGAAAACTGCTGGTCTCCGAGCTTAGAGCGGCCAGCACAGCTGTTCTTTGCTGGGCCGAGCCCGAAAAATCGGTATTGTCGATCTTCCACAAGAGCGCAGTTCCGGCATTTGGATCCGCCGGATGTCGCCCTAAGAATTCCGTCGCGGCGTCATGCAGCGCGTGTTTTTTATCGGCATAAAAATCGACGGCGTTTTGTCCAGCGGGCACCTGCTGCTCCAACCGTTTTTCGAGTCCGGTTACTTTGGACCAGTCCGATACACCCTGGGCGAAAGAAGTAAACGCTCCGCTCACTAAAGCGAGCGCTAAAAGCCATCGGTGCATTTTGCCACCTTGCTATGCCGATGGGAGGTGTCAAGAGGGGTTCGAAGTTCGGTGCTCGAAGTTCGCGGTTCAGTTTCTAGCAGGCAGGAAAGAGTGTCTTACGACCACATCAACCGGGAATCTCGAATATTTTTTGTACCCCTTTAAATTTAACATCAGTCGAATTTTATTGAACTTTTGATGTAACCACTCAGATGTTAGATCCTAATTTTGAAACACTTATAAATTATATATATGACGTACAGAAATATGGATTGACATTTTTATGAGGGGCATTTAATCTCGATTTCAGTAAAGATATGAGTCTGGCGAGAAAGTTCATTGCTATCGCGGGGTTAGCCGTCACTATGTCGGCAGCCGGCACCCAGGCCGCGGAAATTATTAAATCCGCCAGCGCGACCAAAGCAGGCTTGACCCAGTATTGGAGCCAGCACAATGATCACGGCCTCAGGGTGGTCAACACAACAGCGACGACGCTCAACACTCTATCGGGACGTGCTTACGCGGTCTTCACAGTCGATGCCGCCGTAAAGATGACCGGCTACCCGGTTCAGCTGGCCATGGTCTACGACGTAAACGACAAGGTCATGTATGCCCTCTCACCTGAAAAGGCGAACCAGTTTCTAAAGACCGGTGACCGGATGCTCTTGAAGGGCGCGCTGGGCAGCGAGACCATAGATCTGTCTTAAAAAGAGACGCCCCAATGCCCGAAGCGATCGCAATTAAACGGCGAAGAGGCCGACCCAGAAATCCACCCAATCGGAGAACGCGAAGAGTTTATTTTCGCCTGAGATTACCTGACCAGGAATTGCTTCGCTTGTACATCAAGCTGGCAGGCTATCGATCCATCAACGCGTATGCCCAGTCGGTGTTCGACAATCTCGCAGACCAATGGCGGAATAACCCGGAGGTTCAGGAGCTTCTCCGGCAGCGAGCCAGCCAAAACGCTCAGCCCTCGGCGCCAGTCTATGCCGAGGTTTCGATTGATGAGTGGCTCGGCTGACGCCGGTTCTGCTGGCACACTTCATTTCCGGTGCGTTTGGAATTGATGTTCACAGTACGCCCGCGGCTCTGGTATAGACGTCATATTTGCCGATCGTTCCACTTGGCAAAGTCCGCACCGAACAACCCTCAATTGCCTTTGTGAGTCTCCGCCGGCGCCGGTGTTTCGCCGGCGTGCGCCACCGGAGTGTTTCCCCAAACTTGCATGAAAAGATTGGCGGAAAGAATCAATCCGCCTCCCAAAAGCAAAGTGAGCGTCACCGGTTCATTGTAGTAGTCAATCCCTACTAATCGGGCTAGCAACGCAGGCAAAAAGGTAGCAAACAGAGAAGTGGAAACCGGCTCCAGGGTATAGATCAAAGCCGCCTCGCTGGATGGAATATATTTCTGACAGCGGTTCATCAGGTTAAACGAACCCAGGGTGCAGAAGAGCACCAGAATTCCGATGAGGCTAAATTGACCGCTAATCCGGAGCGCCAGTTTGTAACTGGCAAAGTCGTGGTTTGCCAGGATTGCCACCGCCGCGAAGGCCAGTCCGGTCATTAGAAACATTACCGACGAAACTACCTTGGTTCGATTCTGAAAGAAACGGCGAGCATCGAGCACCAGGATCTGTCCGGTAAAAAAAAAGGTGCTAAGTAGCGTCTCCAACTCTCCCCGGCCGATGCGAATCTGCTTCCAATCGACTTTGCTCAGGATCATGATCCCGGCGATAACCCCGGCGGTTGCCACTAACTGAATCGGGCGGGGTAATCGTCGGGCAACGATCGCATGATAGATTGGCACCAGGATGCAGTAGGTTTGGGTGAGGAACGACGATGTGGAGGCCGGAGTATAGGCGAGACCGTCAATCTGCAGGATCATGCCGGTGCCCCCGAACACGCCCAGCCAGGTGCCCTGCCAGAGCTCGTGTGATTTCAGGGACCGCAGTTCTGGCCAGCTAAACATTACCATTACGAAACCCGCTACCAGAAACCGCAACGCACCTTGTAAACCTGTGGCAAACCAGCTCGATTCCTCTGGCATTGCTTTCAGATAGAGCATGGTCAGCGCCTTGCTCACTGGGAAGCTGAGTCCCCAGAAGAGACAAGCCAGGGCAAGCCCGATCACAGCCTTAGAATGGTGAGGCGACCGTGCTCGCTGATGCATGCCGAGAATAGGAGTGAATTCTGGAGGAGTTCAAGGAGTTCGACGAGTTCAAGGAATTCGAGGAGTGCACGAGCGGCCGCTCGCGCATGCTCAACTTATGCTGCTCTTGAACTTCATCCGGATCGAAGCACGCCGATCCTCACACTTTTCAAACCCTCAAACCCCTTGAACTCCTGCATTGCTTCAGAATTCCAGCGCGAGCTGGTTTGCCTCGATGCGCCGGAACCCGCTTGTACTGAGCTCGACATGTTCCTCATTCAGGTGCGCCCGACGGCAAGCGACATGAAAGACCTGACGAATTTGGTCCGCGAGAACTCCTTCGCCGCGCATTCTTCGGCCGAACGTTGAGTCGTTCAGTTTGCCTCCACGGATCGATTGAATCCGGCGCAGGACGGTTTTTTTGCGCTCCGGGAAGTGCGTTTCCAGCCAATCGACGAAAATCGTCGAGACCGCCAACGGCAGGCGTACGATCGTGTAGTATGCAAAACGCGCGCCGGCTTCGGCAGCACCGGCGACGATACTTGGAATCTCGTGGTCGTTTATGCCGGGAATGATCGGGGCAACATTAACTCCGACCGGGATGTTAGCTGCTGCTAATTCCCGAATTGCTGCCAACCTGGAACGAGGGCTAGATGCTCGTGGCTCGAGTTTTTGTGCCAGTCCAGCATCCAACGTCGTGATCGAGACGGTTACGCCGGCGGCGTTATGGGCGGCCAGGCTTCCGAGGAGGTCAATGTCCCTGGTCACCAAGTGATTCTTTGTGACAATGAAAGCGGGATTTCGAAACTCGGCCAATACCTGCAAGCATGATCGAGTGATTTTTAGTTTGCGTTCGATCGGTTGATAGCAATCGGTGACGCCGCTCAGCGTCAGAGTCTGGGGGCGCCAGCTAGGCCGGCTTAACTCGGCGCGTAGCAACTCGGACGCTTCCAATTTGACCAGGATTTTGGATTCGAAATCTAGTCCTGCCGAAAAGCCAAGATACTCATGAGTCGGCCGCGCATAACAATAAGCGCAGCCGTGTTCGCAGCCTCGGTACGGATTTACGCTGGTCTCAAAACCAACATCCGGGCTTTGGTTACGCGAGATAATGGTTTGAGTATCATCCCGAAAGATTTGAGTGCGAAGGTGAACCGGTTCAGAAGGATCGCACCAGTCATC
Organism: Verrucomicrobiota bacterium; assembly: GCA_019242435.1. Lineage (GTDB taxonomy): Bacteria > Verrucomicrobiota > Verrucomicrobiia > Chthoniobacterales > JAFAMB01 > JAFAVN01. Next base: position 3,916 of record JAFAVN010000290.1, read on the forward strand.
CTCATCGTAGTGCAGCGCCTCGAACCGATTTGCCGGGTTAATGCCGGCACCGCGCCCAATAACTTTTCTGTCCGGCCTACTGGTACCATCCGCAGCGTTCACCCGGAAAAGATGCACAAAGAGAACATATGTTCAAGTGAACATTTTTCAGCAAGCCGCCCCTTGATAAGGCGATAGGCAGCAGCTCTGGAGTACGACAGTGAAGGAGTGGTGGAGTTGTTGGAGTGATGGGTTTTGGAAAACCGGAACTCCTATTGGAGACATTCGACCGCGCGTTGGCACGGTACTTTCGGCGGCGAGAATCCCGGTACCCCAGTCCTGCAACCCTCCAGCACTCCAGTACTCCATCACTCTACAGCCCTTTCGCTCCCGCCTCTTACCGGAAATAATCCGGGGCGTTGCCTGGCTTCCATTTTATATTGCAGCCGATACTTGCCCATTGCTTAGGATTAACCGGCTGATCTGAAAGCACGGCATCGATCGCGATGCGCAAATCGCGACCGGTCAACGGCCGGTTTGTTCCGGGCCGGCTGTCATCGAGTTGGCCTCGGTAAACCAGCTTTCGGTCCTGGTCGAAAAGGAAAAAGTCCGGAGTGCAAGCCGCTCGATAATCTTTTGCTACCGATTGACTCTCATCATAAAGCACCGGAACGCCTAACTCGCGGCTCAACTCGCTTAGCTTATCGGGCGCGTCATCCGGATAATGCTGAGCATCATTCGAACTGATCCCCACGATTCCTATACTTTTTGCCTGGTAATCCCTCGCCAGCCGGATCAATTCCGGTTTGACGTGGACCACGTACGGACAGTGCCGGCAAATGAACATTACCAAAAGCGCCTTTTTAGAGCTGAAGTCTGACAGGCTCAGCGTCTTACCATCCGCGACATTCGGCAGGAGAAATTTGGGAGCTTTGCTCCCGAGGTCGGTCATTGAAGAAGGTGTCGCAGCCATACTTTTAAGTATGACCCATAATGTGGCTGTTAGCGAGCGGTTCGGTTACGAGGTAAGCGACGAGAAAGCCATTAATGCCCGTCAAAGGTCCAGTGGCGAATATCGAACCGCGGGTTAGCGGCGGCATAATTTGTAAGTCTATTCGTTACAAATATGCCCCCCCCGGTACTCCAACCCTCCGACACTCCTGCCGGCCATGCTTCCGGCCAGGTGAATCAGGGCGCCTTTATCCCTGTTTTTGACTGTTCTCGTATTCATCGTGGCGCCGGACCCAGTCTGTCAGATTGTAGTTCGGTCCGGTCTCATTGCGGCCCTTGGGAAGGTGATCCAGGTATCCGTAAACGCCAGCCACCATTTCGC
>JAFAVN010000414.1 GCA_019242435.1 Verrucomicrobiota bacterium
CGGCCGTATCGTGCACGCAGACGAACGTTACATCCGTGACTGTATTCTGATACCGAACACCCAAATTGTAGCGGGATTTGACCCTGTGATGCCGAGTTTTCAAGGACGAATCTCGGAGGACGACCTTTTCGCAGTCATCACCTACATTAAGAGCATCGGCGCATCGCCTCCGGAGGCGAGCATCCCAAACCGCTGATGAACGCGAATATAACCACGGATGGAGGATGGACACGGACCGAAATCGAACCAGCAATGACGTTGATAGACGGACCAAGGATAGATAACCGCAATGAACGCGAAGCAGATGCGCGCCGGTAGGGCGAGGCTCCCGAATAATGGTAACGTTTTCGTCAGGGACATTACCTGCGGCCAAACATTGCGTGTGCTGGGCCGGTCCGACCGCCGAGCCGCATCCAGAGAGTTATCGCAGCCCGAGGCGAAGAACGACCTCGAGTTGCCCAGAGTGGACGGATGGAAAGTTGCAATGCTTGATATCGGGCATCGGGAAAGGGGTAAACGCTCGGACGCGGCTCGGCAGCCTCTTGGTATAGCAGATCCAGGATGGGGCGAGGGTGAGGGCGTTGTGAATACGACGATGAAGATCCGGAGCCTCGCCCTGCCGGTCTTGGGTCCCTTACGAACTATTATTTGAGAACCATGCCGCCTGTTCTGCAAACCGTTACCGTAGCTCCTCAACAGGGAGGTCCTTCCTATCTAAGGGAGCACTCTTTGCGGTCGTGGTTACTGACTACTGATCATAAGCGGGTGGGACTTCTCTATTTGTTTACTATCATTCTGTTCTTCGCGATCGCAGCGGTGGCGGCGGCGATTATGCGGTTGAATCTCTTAACTCCGCGCGGTGATCTGGTTCAGGCTGACACGTATAATAAGCTATTTACGCTCCATGGAGTGTTAATGGTCTGGTTCTTTCTGATTCCCTCGATACCCAACGTTCTCGGCAACTTTCTGCTCCCGCTCATGCTTGGCGCCCGCGATTTGGCATTCCCGAAGCTGAACTTGCTGAGCTGGTATATCTTCATCCTGGGCGGTGCAATTGCCCTTTATGCGCTGTTGGTTGGTGGCGTTGATACTGGTTGGACTTTTTACACGCCATATAGCAGCACTTATTCTAACGCACATGTCGCCTTGATGGCAGCGGGAGTGTTTATCAGCGGCTTTTCCTCCATTCTCACCGGGTTGAATTTCATCGTCACAACTCACAAGTTACGCGCCCCGGGAATGACTTGGTTCCGGCTCCGTCTGTTTGTCTGGTCGATGTACGCCACCAGCTTGATCCTGGTATTGGCAACGCCCGTGCTAGCCATGACTTTAACGTTGATGGCCCTGGAACGGATCTGGCATGTCGGCGTATTCGATCCGGCGTTAGGCGGTGATCCGCTATTGTTCCAGCATCTCTTCTGGTTCTATTCGCATCCGGCTGTTTACATCATGATCCTGCCGGGCATGGGAGTTGTTAGTGAGCTCATCTGTGCTTTTTCCAAGAAACGAGTGTTCGGTTACACTTTTGTCGCGTTTGCGAGTTTAGCGATCGCTCTACTGGGTTTTCTGGTCTGGGGCCATCACATGTTCGTCAGCAGCCAATCCGTATTCGCCGGTATGATCTTCTCATTCCTGAGCTTCCTGGTGGCCGTCCCCTCTGCTATCAAGGTTTTCAATTGGACCGCTACTCTCTACCGCGGCTCAATCTCACTGGATACGCCGATGCTGTATGCCATCGGTTTCATTGGTTTGTTTACGGCGGGTGGTATGACTGGGTTGTTTTTGGCGACGTTGGGAGTCGATGTTCATGTGCACGATACCTATTTCGTAATCGCTCATTTTCATTACATCATGGTAGGGGGAATGGTAATGGCATTGATGGGAGGTCTTCATTTCTGGTGGCCAAAGATTTCCGGGCGAATGTATCCGGAGTTTTTGGGCAAAATGACGGCTATCGTCACGTTTTTAGGATTTAATCTGACCTTCTTTCCGCAGTTCATCCTGGGCTACCTGGGTATGCCAAGACGATATCATGCCTATCCGGAACAGTTTCAGGTGTACAACGTCCTTTCTACGGCCGGCGCCTCGATTCTGGGAATCGGCTATCTATTGCCGCTTTGCTATTTCATCTGGTCTTGTCGGTACGGGAAACGAGTCGGCGACAATCCGTGGGGTGTAAAAGGCTTTGAGTGGGAGACCAGTTCACCTCCGCCGACAGAGAACTTCGCAGAACCACCCATCCAGACGGAGGAAGTTTATAATTATCCTCCTCCTAGTAGCGAGCCAGTAATATGACATTCCAAACTTGTGGCGCGCCACCAACGACCCAATACCGAGGGTGGTGAGGAGTTCGAGGACGAGATAAACCCCGTGAACAACCACCAGGCAATCCTCCACCAGCAATTCTCCGATCTCGAGCAACAACGAGAGGCCTCCGCAGCGGGTATCTGGGTCTTTCTTGGATCTGAGGTCATGTTTTTTGGTGCGCTCATCCTCGCTTTCGGCGTGTATCGGTTTAATTACGCCCACGCATTTGTGGAAGGGGCCGGAGAGCTGAACGTGGTTCTCGGGAGTGTTAATACCGCCATACTGTTTAGCAGTGGGTTGACGATGTCATTGGCAGCGGCAACCAATAAAATGGGCTCTAGACTCTGGACGCTGATTTTTCTGCTGGCAACCGTTGGACTAGGGGTCCTTTTCCTGGCGATAAAAGGAGTTGAATATCACGAGGATTGGAGCAAAGGCCTTTTCCCAGGAGAAGCGTTTCGCTGGACGGGTTCCGATTCGCCGCATGTCCAGCTCTTTTTCCTGTTGTATTTCATTATGACCGGACTTCATGCGGTACACCTGCTGGTTGGAATCGGTCTGATGTTAGTTGTGCTGTGGTTAGCCTGGAGAGGATGGATCCATGACCAGCATTTCATGCCATTGGAGGTCGCCGGCGTCTATTGGCATTTCGTGGACCTGATCTGGATTTTCCTCTTCGTGTTGCTTTACCTGTTAGGTGGTAAGATATGACCGGAAAACGAGAGGCAGTTCAGGCGATCGGCACGTATGCAGCCTTGATGGTACTACTCTTGATCTCGATAGGTTCACTTGTGCTTCATCTCGGCGCCTTGCAGCCTTTGCTACTTCTGGCAGTGGCCGCGGTGCAAGCTATTCTAGTGATTCTAATCTTCATGCGGGTACGATCGAGTACCAAGCTGATCTGGTTGTTTGCAGGAGGAAGTTTTCTCTGGCTAAGTATCCTTCTGGTCATTGTCTTCAGCGACTATATCAGTCGGGCGTGGTGGCGGTGATGGTTGGTAGCCGGCTGAATTGAACAGATCGCCAGTTCCTGTCCCGGAGGTGGGCGCCTGCGTCCGCCGAGTCGGATTCGAAGTCAGGCGTCTTTGCCGTTCCTTTGAATCAGATCAAAATCGTGCTGTTCCTCGCCCGCATAGGTGCTCGAGAAGTCAGGCTCTCCTGGGCTTCGATGAGGTTCAAAATGAAGATCTTAGCACCGGAACAAAGGGTTCTGTAATCCGGGTTTAACCTCGAAAGCCGAACCTCTTCTCGACCTTGGCTGCAGCTGTCCACCAATCCAAGCTCGGTCCGGAGACGAATAGTAGTGAAAGATTAAACTATGAGATTAAAACCAGAAATTTATACTCCCCCCGGGAGCAGATTCCTGCAAGAGTTGGGCACTAAGTCTAAACACGCGATTGCCGTCACTGGGCTTAGTATCTTTCTAGGCGCGATGGCCTGGGGATCTGAAATTCGATTCGTCACTCTGCCTGAAGTTGTTCGTACCACCGTAATTCATGAAACGGGAATTCCGGGTCCGGACAAAGTGGTGCGGGTTGTTCAGGTACCCGACAACATCTATGAGATCACGGTTCTTACCGATACCGGCCAACGAGTACTTTACGTCACCGAGGACGGCACCATCGTGCAGAGACCAGGGGTAGCAGTAGACGAAGGATCAACATCTGAGTCGGAAGAAGTTACGATTACCATGGACGAAATCCAAAGAGGCGGTGATCGCTATCGATTTGTTGAGGACCAGGGGCCGGACAAGGTTTACACCGACACCCAGACTAACAAACGCGTGATCGTGAAGAATGAGAGTACCAATGTTAATGAGAACCGGCGATCAGTTCGTGGTCACGAAGGGACTAACGAGCGGGAGCGGAACCAGATTGGTAGCCAAAAAAATGACGAAAATGTGAGGGAACAAAATGGCGCGACGCGTTCGAATCAGGAAAATATGAGGAGGGAGCAGAACACCGAAAACCGAGGTGCTGGTCAGGGTACGGTCAACAAGCCGCAGGCGCCGAGCGGTGAACGCAACCGGGAGATGCAGAATAACCAGGGAGAAAATAACCAGAGGCAAAATAAAGAGGGTTCCAACAGCAAGATGGGAACGGAAGAACGGCCCGGAGCAGGTCGAAACACCAAGGGCGAGATGAACCCGAATGAGAGCCGAGGTACGACAAACCAGCAGGAGCAGAAGGGGACTCAACGGGGACAAGGAAAAGAGAAAGCTTCTCCGACCCCTTGAGGGGGGAAACTTCAGTGCCGACTTCGTGATATTAGCTAATCAGCGCCGGCTTGGTTATGGCCGGCGCGTTTCGAAGTCGTGAGTGGTCATTGCCGATCCCATAAGTCCTATGTGTCACATGGGACCTATGGGTCATGTAGGGGAGACCTGGAACACCACCAGAAGCGTTCCGATAATCATCGTCTCCAGCCTAAACTCTTTGACAATGCCCTTGATTTCATGGTTGCTGCTAGCAGTAACATCTCCCCCAATCATGAAGATCGTGCGCTTCTTTTCTCTAGCGTGTTGTGCGGCGCTTTCCTGGTCCGCCTCGGCGGACACCGTTGTCAAAATCCTGCATATTCAAGAGAATCAAAGAATCCGTCAGATATGGCAAGATGCAGCTGCGGATTATGAAAAGGCCAACCCCGGAGTCAAGGTCCAGTTCAATTACCTTGAGAACGAGGCATTCAAAGCGAAACTACCGACCTTGCTCCAATCGAAGGATCGCCCGAGCGCTTTCCATAGCTGGGGCGGCGGAGTTATGGCTGAGCAGATTCAGGCAGGCGTCTGCCAGGACATAACGGATGCAATCGCCGGGCCGTTCGCAGATTCATTCTATCGGGCTGGCATTGAGAACTTTACATATAAGGGAAAAACCTATGGTGTGCCCAACGACGTCGGCCCCATCGTCTTCTGGTATAACAAGGACCTCTTTGGAAAGGCCGGTGTCGACGGAACCAAGATCAAAAATTGGGACGACCTGATCGACGCGGTAAAAAAACTGAAGGCAGCGGGTATAACGCCGCTTGCGGTGGGTGGCGGCGATGAATGGCCGCTGCACTTCTATCCGACGATGCTGATGATGCGAATCCTTGGCAAGGATGCGATGCTGGCGGCTTACAAGGGCGGAAACGGAGGATATGCCGGGCCCGACGTGGTGAAAGCCTGGACAATGTACAAACAGCTCTGCGATCTCCATCCATTCCAGAACGGCTTTGCGTCTTTCAAGTACCAGGAGGCAGCCGGCTTTTTCCATGATGGCAAAGCGGCAATGCACCTGATGGGCAGTTGGGACTTACTTACCGGTCGGATGAACTCCGCTAATAAAAAAGGTTTATCGGATGAACAAGTGGGTTTTTTCCTGTTCCCCGAGGTCCAAGGCGGGAAGGGCAAAGCGGGCGACATCTTTGCCAGTGTGGACGGCTGGCTGGTATCGAAAGATGCTCCCAAACAGACGGTCGATTTTATGAAAGTCTGGCTGGGGAAAGAGACACAAACGAAACTTGCTGAAGAAAACCTTTTTATCCCGATGGTGAAAGGAACTGCCGAACTGATCAAGGATCCGTTCATCCGGGCAATCGCCCAGGCGGCTGAGAGCACGGATTGGATCCAGCTTGCCATGGACCAGTTGCTTGGACCCGATGCCGGGCGCGTCTTTAACGACCAGGCGGCCGCAGTTGCCTCCGGTGGCCAATCAGCCGAAAACGCAACAAAAGCTATCGAGGATTCGTTCTCTAAAGTGCGAAGCAGATTTATCGGCGCGCCTTAGTTGGTTGTGGCGCGCTTCCTTGCTAAACTCGCAATCTTGCATCCTGGCCATGCCTAAGCCGCCGCGCGACCGCGCGGCGTGCTTGGAAAGCTCTTACGGAAGAAAGAAGGCGTCGGGCAGCCGGAGGGCGACGGAGCGAGGCATTCTAATTTTTTGGGTAGAAAACAAAGGGCCCGATATTAGATGATAGACTGCACTATTGCGCGGTCTGCTGCCTAGGGTTACGATTCGAGATTCAGGATGTGATCGGTTCTCGTCGGTTCTGATGGCCCAGGCCGCCGACCAGCGACGAACTGGAAGGTTTTTCGCAACCCCCAAATGGCTAAAACCCGTACTGTCGAGGCGAACGGAACGCCTGATGGAACCTACCGGCCCGAGGTTCTCAGCCGCGCCAATGGTCCATTCAAGCAAAAGGTTCGTGCTGCCCTTAAGTCCGGGCAGCTTACCACCTGTCTGCTGTTTCTCCCACCGGCTTTGCTCCTCTTCACCGTTTTCGTGATCATCCCTATCCTGGAGTCTGGATGGTACAGCTTTTTTAGCTGGAATGGTTACGGAGTACCACAGAACTGGGCTGGTTTTGATAATTACAGGCAGGTATTGAGCGATCCAATCTTCACAAATTCCCTGCTTAACAATCTATATGTTATTCTGGTTTCAGCTCTGATCCAACTGCCGGTTGCAATGTGGATTGCGCTGTTAATATCTGATCGCACGCGCAACAGCCTCGTATTTCGGGCTATCTTCTTCCTTCCCTATATTCTTGCGGATGTCGTCGCCGGCTTAATCTGGAAATTTTTGTACGACGGCGACTACGGTTTAGTCGCGATGATCTACGGGTGGTTTGGTCAGCAGGCGCCGTTCGTCCTCGCGACCCCGGGCTGGGCGATGGCGGCTATTTTATTGGTGGTGGTATGGAAATATTTCGGATTTCATATGGCTTTGTTTATCGCCGGGCGCCAAGGGATTCCTTCGGACGTGATCGAGTCAGCCAAGATCGACGGCGCGAGCCAGTGGCAGGTAACGAGGCACATTGTGCTGCCCATGATGCGGCCGGTAATCGTTCTGGCTCTTTTCTTCAGTATCCTTGGTTCACTGCAGTTTTTCGATATGATCATCCCATTGACCAAGGGGGGACCGCTCAACACCACTCATTCCGTTGTTTCTTATCTTTATACGTTTGGCATCCTGCGGATGCAGGTTGGTTTCGGCAGCGCTGTGGGGGTGGTGTTGTTTATCATCTGTGTTCTCGTGATGGTCTTTTACAAGCGGCTGTTTATGAGGGAGCCGGCCGGCGAAAGAGCGTGAAATGAAACCGCGACTATTTACTTACTATCGCTGGCTGTTCCTGTTTCTGGCTGCCGGTCTCTGTCTGCTCCCTCTCTGGGCAACCTTTGTGGGGGGATTCAAATCGACCGGCGATCTCCGAACCAACGCGCTTGGGCTGCCTAGAGAGTGGATATTCGACAACTATGTTTCGATCCTCTTTGGTTCCCGCTTTTGGCAGATGCTGGGTAACTCCGCATTCATTGCTCTATTCACCGTTACCCTCACACTCATCGTAAGCTCGATGAGCGCTTTCACGCTTGCCCATCTCCGTTTTGCCGGTAAAAGGTGGATTGGCAGCTATCTGACGCTTGGGCTGACATTTCCATTCGCCACGGCAGTGTTGCCGATTTTTTTTGAAGTCCGCAACCTGGGTCTGCTGGATAGTTTGTGGGGAGTAATCCTACCGCAGGTGGCGTTCAATCTCAGCTTCGCCATTGTCTTATTGCGAGGCTTTTTCCAAGAAATACCCAAGGAGTTGTTTGAAGCAGCACTAATCGACGGCTGCAGCTATGCTAAGATGTTCATCCAGATAGTTATCCCGCTTTCGCGGCCTATCATCGCGACCGTCGGGGTTTTGTCCCTGGTGGGAAGCTGGAACAACTTCCTCCTGCCGCTGGTGATGATCGATAACGACGCACTCTACCCCTGGCCTCTCGGTATCATGCAGTACCAGGGTCAATATGGAACCGATTGGGGTAGGGTACTTGCGTTTGTTAGTCTCACAATCCTTCCGGCACTTGGATTTTATCTGCTTGCCCAGAAGCAGATCATCGCGGGACTTACCTCCGGTGCCGTAAAAGGTTGATGAAAGGTTTGAGCTGTAACCAGCAGATATCTTCACCCGGCGAAGGCAACGCTTAATTGCAGGCGGCCCGGCGTTTCGTTTTTTACGCCAGACTTCCGAGACGAGGCTGGGGTGGCAAAGCCTCGGGTCGGTTACAGCGCGACGTGATCTCAATTGGCATTTCTTTTGTTGCGCCTTCGACGATCGCTTCCATGACCTCCAGAACGTGAAAGCCTAGATCGGCCGAAACTCGATGTGGCCTTCCCAAGTCAATAGCTTTCGCCATCTCTGCCACGCCGAGAATTCGATAATCTCGGTCACTGAACCCATGGGTGAGGGGGACATCCATCGCCGGTTTAGCACGTCTCAAGAGCCGAACGGGCCCTCCAAACGTATTAGGGTCCGGCACTTGCAGCGTTCCGCCAGTGCCGTAGATCTCGATTGGCCAGTGTGTGTGCCCTTGAACGTCGAAACTGGCATGAAGACTAACGACCGGTCCATCGAAGAATTCCAAAAGGGCGTTGAAATGAGTCAATATTGCGACCGGAATCCGTTCTCCTTTCCGCGATCCGGATTGAATTTCTCGCTCGTTGAAGGTCCGTTTACCGATCGAGGTCACCCGCCGGACCGGTCCAAGAAGGTTAACTAAGGCCGTTAAATAATAAGGCCCCATATCGAACACCGGTCCTCCGCCCGGCTGATAGAAAAAATCCGGATTCGGATGCCAATGTTCGTGCCCAGGCAGTAGGATGAAGGCAGTTCCACCAATCGGGATGCCGATATCGCCCCGGTCAATCAATCGGCGTGCGGTCTGTTGACCGCCGCCGAGAAACGTGTCAGGCGCCACGCCAACGCGTTTACCTTCGGCCTTGGCACTGGAGAGCAGGTCCAGCGCTTCCTTGGTGGAAAGAGCGAGCGGCTTTTCAGAGTAAACATGTTTTCCCACCTGCAACGCTCGAAGGCTTATCGGTGCATGACTCTGCGGAATAGTTAAGTTCAGAACCAGATCAATTTTCGGATTGGTCAGGAGCTGTTCGACGGATTGCGCCTCGATCCCGAAATCGCGCGCCTTTTCCTCCGCCGCCGCAGGATTCACATCAGAGCAGGAAACGATGCGGAGGTTCGGAAAATCGTGAGACGCTCGCCAGTAGGCGCCGCTAATGAACCCTGACCCGACGATTCCAATGTGTAACATCGATGTTTGCTTTTTTGAACTTGCGAATTCTCGATGCGGCGGTTAATCGCCCCGTAAACGTTCGGCTTCAGGTGCTGAACGTCAAGGTGCTTCAAAAAGACAGAAGTAGTGAGTAGCGATAAGTGATAAGTGCGAGGTGAGAAGTGAAAGCGGTATCGCTCCCCAGGTGCTTCAATCGCCCTTCACCTCGTGGTCGAGAGCCAGGACGATGGAGTACAGGGAAACCTGGTAGCTCCGGGGTACCAATCATTTCTCACTTCTCATTAGATCCCTGAGTGCGGCATTGGCTGCGTGGAAACCGCACATTCCATGAACACCGGCCCCGGGAGGGGTGGAAGAAGAGCAAAGGTACATGCCTTTGATGGGCAATCGATAGGGAGACGGACTCAAGATTGGGCGCGCTATCAGCTGCCACAGATCGTCGGCGCCCCCCGAAATGGAGCCGCCGACCAGATTGGGATTCTGTTTTTCGAGGATTGCCGGCGAGCTGACTTGCTTTGCCAGTATCCGTGCCGAAAATCCGGGCGCGAATCGTTCGATCTGTCTCTCGATCAGATCGGTCGGGTTCCAGCTCGCCCCAAAAGGCACGTGGGTATAAGCCCAAACAATATGTTTCCCGGCCGGCGCCCGGGTAGGATCGAACAGAGTCGGCTGGCTTATCAGCAAAAAAGGGCGCTCCGGCTGCCGTCCCCGGGCCACTTCAGACTCGGCTGCGGCAACCTCTGCCAAGGTTCCGCCCAGGTGAATCGTGCCGGCTCTCGCACACTCAGGATGAAGCCACGGCACCGGGCCGTCCAGCGCATAATCGATCTTGAAAACGCCGGGCCCATATCGGAATCGCCTCAGAGCATTCCGATAGCACTTGGGCAGCAGTTCACCAATGATGGGGAGGAGTTGACGCGGAGTAAGGTTGTAGAGGATCGCCCGGGCTGGCGGTAAATCACGTACGTTCCGGATTGAGACTCCGGTTTCGATCCTTCCGCCCAAAGCCAGAAGATAATGTGATAAGGCCTGGGCAATCTGGCCGGCGCCGCCGCGCGGGATAGGCCAACCGAGTGCATGTCCTAACAGCCCAAGCAAAAGTGCGAATGCCATTGTGCCGCGCGCAGTTAATGGCAAAAAAGAATGCGCCCCCAGCCCAGCCAGGAGCGCTCTAGTCAGCTCACCCGAAAAGCGTCTACCAGCCGCTACTTCAACCGGGCGCCAAGCCAACCAACCGAACCTGGCCAGTGTGACCGGATGTTTCGGCCAATGAATGACCGGTTGCAAAACTTCCTGGAGCAAGTCGTCCCAGCGATTCATAAGCGGCTCGAGCATTTTCCGATAAACGGCGGCGTCCGGTTGGAGCCCGGCGGCAGTCTGAGCAATCGATCGATAAAGAACCGCGATTTTATTCTCGCTGACGGGGTGAGCCACCGGGATCTCCGGCTGGATCCAGCTCAAGCCGTGCTCCTCCAGTGGTAAAGACGAAAAAAAGGGCGAGCCCAGCGCAAGCGGATGAACCGCCGAACCGACGTCATGCCGGAATCCTGGCAGCGTTAGTTCTTCAGTCCGGCAAGCCCCGCCGATGGTGTTGTTGTGTTCCAACAATAACGTGCGTAATCCCTGCTGAGCCAAGCGAATAGCGGCCGCCAAACCGTTCGGGCCTGCTCCTACCACAACCGCATCATATTCAGCCTGCATCGCAAAAAAGGGAGAAGGATGTCGAATCTGGAATATCGAATTTAGAAGAGGCGTCTCAAACCTTTTGTGTGTTCAGAGTCCGCAATTCCATGGTTTTCCTTTCGGTGGAAGCGGTTCGGTCGCCTGGTCCATTGGTTCCATCCTGTCCATGGTGCCTATTTTCCGCGCAACCCGGTTTGGCGAATCCACTTCCGGCGACTCGCCCGAAATCTTTTTGAGGAATAACAGTGGAGAAAAAAATCGATGAATAAAACGGCCATTCTCATCCTAATCGCAGCAGCTGGATCCGGTATGGTAGTCCCGAAAACCGCCAAAGCCGATGAGATCGGATTCTTTCCGTACTACCGGCCAGTCCAGACCGGAATGGTTAGAACGGTTGTTATTCCGGGCGGCCCCGGCGGCCCGATTATTTATACTAACTCGACACATCGGATGATTTTGGTCAGGCGAGTTGCTGGCCCAGTCGTGCCCGGACGCCCGTATAAAAGCCATCCGACTGCCGCGGCAAGGACAAATAGGGAATCCGTGCGCCATGCATCGATGGTTCCTAGTAGTGGAACCGGGCCGAGGCAAACCGGGAATGCGAGCCTTATCGAACGAAAAGCCAACCCCGGTGCTGGTGCCAGGGTCCAGGATCCGCAGCCGGGTAACCTGCGGCAATTCGCAGATCAAGCCAAACAGCAGGAGGCTAATCCCCGGCCCGTCGTTATCAATAATTAGTACCCGAAGACGCCAATTGATGGCTGATGGAGGAAGCGCTGAGCGTTCAACGTTCGGCGTCCTCTGCGGTCATCGGTCCTACGATCGCGGCCGCATCTTCCAGCCGCGTTTTCGGCAGCGCGCCAATTGAATACTGACGACCGGCAGTCGCTCGACCAGAGGCCCACTGTCTGATCATTTGCCGGCCTTGAGCTACGACACTCACCAGCCAATTGCGCACGGCCAAATCTTTTCGCTCCGTTCCAGATAGCTCCTCCAGAAATTCTTCCATCAGTGAGTTAAACACTTCCGGATTGTCGAGGTTCGAAAGGTGTCCGGCTCTCGGTACGACCCGGTAACAAGAATTCGGATAGACGGCTTGTAATATCGTAGCTTGGCGCAAAATAAACAACGAGTCTTGCTCTCCATTTACAATCAAAGTCGGGATGTTCGGTCGGTAAAGCGGGGTACTATTAAACTTGCGAACGGCGGTTACAATTTTGACAACCTCACGCGCCTGCACCATATCCAGAGCCTCTTTGGAGAAGGTCATGCTTCGCTCGGTCTGGGCAACCCAACTGGTGTCTCCGAAACATTGGTCTATGAAGTGGGTGAATCGGCGAAACTCAGGGACGCCTAAGACATTTATGATCGGTGTCACCAGGCCGATTACCTGATTCAAGATTCGATCCGTGAAATGCTGGCTCGTGGAAATCCCGGTATCGCAAAGAACCAGTCCTCGCGCTCGCTCCGGATATTTGGCGGTGAAAATCTGTGCGATCATGCCGCCCATGGAAAGTCCGCATAAGATTGGTCGCTTGATTGCGAGAGCGTCTACCAGGGCAAAGAGGTCCTCTGCGAAGACGCTGGTGGAATAGCGTACCAAGCGCGAGGGGCCAGAATGACCATGCCCCCGCAAATCGTAAGCGATACACCGGAACTGATGGGAAAATGCGTCCAGCTGCGGCAGCCAAAGGTCGGAATTTAAAAGGGCTCCATGGATAAAAATGATTGGCTTTCCCTCGCCTGCCTCTTGAACAAAGATTTTTCCTCGCCTGGTTTCGACGAAAAAATTCCTCATACCTGGTTACGCCGGATCTATTTTACCGTTCCAACGTCATAACAATCTAGTGCAAATCGATCGCCATTGACCAGCGGATTAGTTTTCACTCGCCCATTTGCGATGACAGGAATGAATCCACCAAAAGTCTGTTTCGAAAGACCCAACTCAGTGGCAGTCTGGGCGTAGGAACGAATACAATACCTGCTGTTAGTGACACTCACTGCGAGGTAGATCACTTCCTTCGTTAAACGGATCGAGGGCATCCGGCAACATTACCTCCTTCATGCTACTACATGTTCGTTTTAAACTAGTTGAATGGTTTGCCGCGGCGCTCTTTCAGGTGCCTTGCGAAACGCTTCGGGACACGGAATGTTCCTGTATGAGCACGAAAACCGTCGGGCTGCCGAAATTCCAGCACGTCACCATCATTTTTCCGCCGGGACAAGAGAAGGCTCTCAGGACGTTTTACGTGGGTGTCATGGGTTTTCTTGAGAAACCGGTCCCCGAAGTGGCGAAGCCTCTAGGCTGGATTTGGTTCTATACCGGACAGGAAGGGGTCGAACTCCATTGCGTGCCGGATCAAAGGAACGTGCCAACCGATTGGAACCCGCATTTTTGTATTGAGGTTGACGACCTCCACCATTATCGAGCCAGGCTGAAGGAGAGTGGCCACCAAATCATTGAAGCGAGACCGTTACCGTTCCGTCCTCGTTTCTTTACTCGCGATCCGTTTAACAATTTGATCGAGATCGTTCGGGTTGAGGGTGACTATCTCCAGGCGTGAGAGGTGATTGGTGGTAGATGGGGGAAGTCGGGAGCGCGGATTAGTTTGGCCGGCCGGTCCTTCCCGCTCAGGGAGCTATGCCCTGCGGGACACACGAAGCGCCGGATCCGAATTTTGCCGGAGAATAGTGGAAATACGAGATGGCTTCTGCCATTCACCGCACCTCTCACTAATCACGCCAGGATCTTATCCCTCAGCCCTCCGTAGGCAAACACCGTGGCCATTTCTTTTGCGTAGAAATCATAAGGGAATCCCAACTCGATTGCGCTGGCGTCGTCCAGGAGCTCGGTTTGATCTTTAGTGAGGGATAACGCTAAGCTGGCGATGTTGTCCTCCAGTTGATGCATCTTGCGGGCGCCGATAATAGGAATGACCGGAACGGATCGATTCCGGAGCCAAGCCAAGGCGATTTGAGCATTGCTACGGCCGGTTTGTTTGCTGACGTTTTGCAGGGCATCGACAATACGCCCGCTTCGCTCTTGGTTAGGCAACCATTGTTTCATCATCTCGCCGGAATAACGCGCATCCGCGGCTTCACCTGAGGCATATTTTCCGCTCAAAACACCGCCTGCCAGGGGCGACCAGGCGGTGACAGTAAGATCGAACTCCTTAGCGACCGGAATTAACTCGCGTTCCACGGTTCGTTCAATCAACGAGTACTCAATCTGCAATGCCACAAAAGGCGTCCAACCCCGGAAGGCAGCGATAGTGTTAGCTTTGCTGATCCACCATCCTGGCACATCGGAGACGCCGACATAAAGCACCTTCCCCTGGCGGACCAAATCGTCGAATGCCCGCATCACCTCTTCTACGGGGGTCATCCGGTCCCAGATATGTAACCAGTAAAGATCGATATAATCTGTCTTAAGCCGCCGAAGACTCGCCTCGATGGCCTGCATCATATTCTTGCGTTGGTTCCCGCCAGCGTTGGGATCGGTCCCGGGAGCAGCATTGGTGTACTTAGTTCCCAGCACAATGCTGTCTCGATGACCAGACATGAATTCGCCAAGGAAAGTCTCGCTGCTGCCTTGGGTGTAGACATTGGCGGTATCAATGAAGTTGCCGCCCGCTTCGCGAAACGCATCGTAGATCTTCCGGGCTTCTTCTTTGGGAGCGCCCCAGCCCCAATCCTCCCCAAAAGTCATAGTGCCGAGGCAAAGCTCAGAAACTCGCAACCCACTGTGGCCCAGTAGTCGATAATTCATAAGGTTTAAAGTTCAAAGCTCAAGGTCCGAAGTTCAAGGTTTAGCTTTGTCGATCCAGATAAGTGGTGCATAGCGGATTCTAAAACCGCAACTGAATAAAGAGTTCAACCTTGAACTTCGAACCTTGAGCTTTGAACTTTAAACCTTATGAAAGCGACCTTTCTCGGACATGCGACAGTTTATCTTGAGACAAGCGACACGAAGATCCTGATTGATCCTTTCCTAACCGGGAATCCGAAAGCCGCAGCCAAAGCAGAGGATCTCAACCCCCAATTCATCGTAATCACGCATGGTCATGATGATCACACGGCAGACGCCGTTCCCATAGCCAAGAGGACCGGTGCGACGATAATTACTACTTACGAGCTGAGCGTGTGGCTGAGCAGCCAAGGCGTGAAGACCTCGGGTCAAAATCATGGCGGCTGGTGTAAGTACCCGTTTGGTGCTGTGAAGTTTACGCCTGCATTTCACAGCTCGTCGACCACCGACGAACGAGGACGTCCGATTTATCTCGGTGAACCGGCTGGCGCGATCATTCAGATGAAAAATGGAGTGGTTTTTCACGCCGGAGATACTGCCCTCTTTTCCGACATGAAGTTGATCGGCGAAGATGTCGCTATCGATCTGGCCTTCTTGCCCATCGGTGAGCACTACGTCATGGGCCCTAAAGATGCGGCTAAGGCGGTTGAGTTTCTTCACCCGAAGGTCGTCGTCCCGATCCATTATGGTACGTTTCCGCCCCTGGTCGGTGATCCGAAAGAGTTTGCCCGTTTGGCCGGCAAAGAGGCAAAAGTAGTAATCCTTCAACCCGGCGAGAGCGTGGACATCTAAGTGGCGGTCAGTGAGGGGTGACTTGTGGGGCGATCAATGTCCGCCTGGCCCTGCGGAGTCACTTGGTCCTCCGCAGTCATCGGGTCCTTCGCGCCCATCGTCCGTATCAGCGCACGTGTTGCCCGTCTACGGATTGCTTCGTCCCCGAATTTGACCTCGAACCGGTATCTGGGCAGAATGGCCTCAGTGGGCTCGACTAAAACCCGCGTCTCCCCTGATAACCAATGATAAAGATCGCTAATGCCCCCTGCTCCTGGGGCGCGCTCGAGTTCGACCTCGAAGGCGAAGCTCCTGACTACATCCAAGTTCTGAACGAAATCGTCGACACCGGGTATTCCGGAACCGAACTGGGTGATTGGGGATTCATGCCGACCAATCCGGAGAAGCTTTCCCGGGAAATCCACGACCGAGCTTTGGTTCTTCTCGGTGCGTTTGTTCCAGTTGCTCTCAAGGATCCGGCAGCTCATAAAGCGGGTACCCGGGTGGCGGTGCAGACGGCGCGTTTAATGGCGGCCGTAGAAGGGAGTCTACCTTTTCTCATCCTGGCCGATCAAAATGGCTCAGTTCCTGAACGCACCAAGAACGCCGGCCGGATTATCCCCGAAATGGGATTGACCGAGACAGAATGGCAGGTCTTCGCTGAAGGCGCGACCAAAGTTGCCGAAGCGGTGAAGCGTGAAACCGGGTTGCGCACCGCCTTTCATCATCACTGCGCCGGATACGTTGAAACTCCGGCCGAGACGGCCAAACTCATGGCCCTGACCGACCCTGCGCTGCTCGGTTTGGTTTTCGACTGCGGCCATTATGCCTTTGGTGGCGGAGATGCATTGGAAGGATTACGCACCTACGGCAAGCGAGTCTGGCATTTTCATTTCAAGGATTATCATGCGGACGTCGGCAGACAAGCTGCAAAAAATGGCTGGGATTATTTCGAATCGCTGAGAGCGGGTGTTTTTTGCGAACTCGGCAAGGGAGCGGTGGATTTCCCGGCGTTAATGAAAGAGTTGGCGAACCTTGGGTACGACGGGTGGGGAGTAGTGGAACAGGATGTTCTTCCCGGTATGGGTAAGCCAAAGGACTCAGCCCGACGTAACCGCGAGTTTATCCGGTCGCTGGGGTACTAGCCGCGGAAGGGGGGCAGATTGGGAGACTGGAAGGATGGGAGAATGGAAGGGTGGAAGACTGGAAGACTGGAAGAATGGAAGGATGGAAGATTGGAAGATTGGAA
>JAFAVN010000442.1 GCA_019242435.1 Verrucomicrobiota bacterium
GCGAGAAGAGGGTTACGATCCGGTTCCGGGCAGTATCCAACCTGGACGGCTCAACCCCAAAATCCGTCTTGTCGGCAGCGGCTTCTGTAGCTTCCGGGTCCTCATCCCCCATCCGGTGTGGACGAAGGTCAAAATCCAGCGGCCACGATTGGCGCATGGCCGGATCCGCACTGACACAGGCTACCCGCAGCAAACCGAGCTCGTTGATTCGGGCACTGAGTGTGACTGGAACCCGGTTATCTTTGGGAGACTGCCCGCTAACCCGAGCAGTAGCCTGGAGCTGAGGCAGCTTGTAAAAGTCGCGATCATTCCACTCTAACATTGTCCCGGCTTTATCATTTGAACGCCGAGTTGAGTAATAGGGCTGAAACCTGACAGCGCGATTTACCCGCAGCTCCAGGCCGGATTGTGAAATGCGAAACTCCTCTTCAGAGGCGGCGTTCCGGGGCAGAACGCAGACCAATACCGGGGCGCTAGCCTTCTCCGCCCCTCGTCGATGCACCTCAAGATAGATCGCGCGAGCTGCGCCGGCCTCGATCCGTTGGGCCCGCCGGTGAATGATGCTTCCAAACTCCGCTGCTCCCAAAGCGACCGCCAGATCCGGCGCTGAATTATGCAGGATTTGCGGTTCTATCCCGCCCTGCCAGCGAGCGATCTGTTGCTGGAGTCGGTGACGTAACATTTCCGGATAGAGCGATCCGCCGTTGAAGAGGATCGCTTCGACGGGCGATTGGCCTCGAAGAAATTCAGCGAGGTACCGCGTCACCGCGCTGTCGGCGGCATACGGAAGCGCCCATTCCCTCAAGCCGGCCTGGGCACGAAAAGGTTGCGCATCCGCATTGCACGCCGGAAAAAATCCATCCAGAACAATCGATTCAACGTCCGAACGCGTGATCTGACTGCTGAGTGTGCCGCCAAGCACTTTTGATCCGCGGCCCGGAATCGACACCGGAAAAGATTCTTCAATAGCACCGCTCAAGCAGCGCTCCTTTAGCTCACGGCAACGCGCCGCCAGGAAGTTCCATTGGCTCGGGGAAAGTTCGCCGGCTGCCAGCCGGGATTCAACGTGATGTGCGAGAGCGAGATCGATGTTATCGCCTCCAAGTAGCAGGTGGTCACCAACTGCTACCCGTTTGATTTGTGGCAGGACAGGTTGGGGATCTGGCCCGCCGTCGCGCCCGAAAGACGGGTTGATTTCGAAAAGGCTGAAGTCGGATGTTCCGCCCCCGATATCAATAACGAGCACGTGATAGGAGCGGTTTTGCAGTGACTGTTGCCATGGCTGCTCCAGAGATCGGTGCTCGGCCAGCCAACAATAAAAAGCTGCCTGTGGTTCCTCCAAAAGACGGACAGATTCCGGAAAGCCGGCCGCAAGTGCAGCGTCCAAAGTAAGGCGTTGTGCCGCCGCATCGAACGATGCGGGAACCGTGATAGTGATTTCCTGGTCGTTAAAGCGGATACTTTCACCTGCAAATCTAGCGTCCCAGGCAACCCGCAGGTATTCGAGCAACAGTGCGGACCCTCGGATCGGTGAAATCCTTTTCTCGACCGCGATTTCATCCGATCGCCATGGTAAAAACGCTGCGCTTCGATCGACCGCATGATGGCAAAGCCAGGACTTGACCGAATGCGCTACTCGGCCGGGCGATTCCAGCGCTTTTTTTCGAGCGAATCGGCCCGGGACCCATTCTCCCGCACTCGCGCCTTGAGCCCCCATCTGCGTGGTCTCCTGGTCGGTCGGCAGGTAAAGGAATGAGGGCAGAGTGTATCCCTCGGAAAACCCGGTTGCGCTCTCCCATTGCGGAATGAGAAACGCCTCACTACGCTGATTCGTTCCACCGAGTGCTTGGAACGCCATAGCGCAGTTCGTGGTTCCGAGATCGATCCCAATACTAAACTTCGCCCCGGGCATAGGGAAAGACTATCAGGTTTCGAGACAAAGCCGAGGGAGCGTTTGGCGTTCGGCGCTCGGTAAGTGGGCCTGCGTGGTATTTCAGCGGCGAAGCCGCGACTCATTAAGGCCTTTAGGGTGGGGCTTTGCGAGCCCTGGGACTCGAAACAAAATATGCGCCTGGTCACTCCATCCTGAGCTGAAATTCCAGCTTCCAGCGCCGATCGGATCGGGTATGCTTCATCCAAAGCTCCAGGTTCCCTAGTTCAGTCACCACTGGATTGATAATGACGGGAATCGTTTGCCCTTCAGGAAATCCTTCAACGGCAGGCAAGGTCACTTGGACGCTGCTGGTTTCTTCCAGCTCCCGTTCGGCGTTCGGGATGATCTGCCCAGGTCCGTCTCCGCTGCGGACTTCGGATGCGAAAAACCGGAAGTCGGCCGGCTGGCCGATCATCAGTCCAAATTCCCGCTGATCGATCAGCAGTTCGCTCCCTTCCTCCATCCCTTGAGGCACAACACAGACTGCTTTGATCGGCGGCTTGAACCCTGGGATGGCAGGCATGGTCGATTCTAAACCGACATAATATGAGCGCGCCGTGCCCGCTTTGATCCGAATCCCCTTCCCCGTAGCCCGGTTGCGACCGTATAAAGCAGCTCCTTTAGCGACCGCTAGATCAGGTTGAGATCCCTGGAGTTCTCGAACGGGCGCCCCATCGTTCCACGAAGTCAATAGATCCAGGACGCGCTTTCGAGTTGGGGCAGCGTTGAAGACGCCCCCGTTAAAAAGTACGGCACTGGGTTTTATATAATCGCTTCCAAGCGCTTGTGAGTTCACCAGCGAGACCAGCGTTTCACTGTTTTTAACATTGATCAGGCTCCGGGTGAGAAACCGCGCGAGATGTTTGCTGATCACCGGATCAGCTGCGTACGGGAGTCCCAACTCTCGCAGGCCCGCTCCTCGGGTTTCCTGCGGTAAATCCGACGGCTTAGTCAGAGGAAAAAAGCCGTCCAGCACGACTTGCTCAACCGTCGCTCGATCGAGCTTTACTGAGACCGTTTTGGCCAGCAAACTGGATCCGCGGGATGGAACTGCAATCTGAGTTTCCGGCAAAGATAAGTCCGTGAATAAGTTCACCTTGGCATTGCTCGCTGCATGCACCAAAGCCAGAAACTGCCAGTCATCGATCGTTTTTCCTGCAGCTTCCAGCTGCGCCCTGAGCGTATACGCCAGGGCTAAGTCCATATTGTCACCTCCCAAAAGAATGTGCTCACCAACACTGATCCGCTCGACTTCCAGGTTCCCCTCCCTTTCAGCGATCGCGATCAAACTGAAGTCCGCGGTGCCGCCTCCAACGTCACAAACCAGAATGATGTCACCGGGGCTAACCTGGTTGCGCCAATCAGTTCCCGATTGCCCCATCCAGGCATAAAACGCTGCCTGCGGTTCTTCGAGCAGGATGACCCTTTCGAAACCCGCAGCTTGAGCCGCTTCGAGCGTCAGATTCCGCGCTACTTCGTCGAACGAGGCCGGAACGGTGAGCACAACTTGGCCCTCGTTTATGTTCCAGGTGCGGCCTTGCGCCCGTTCCGCATAGAGGAACCCTTCTTTCAAGTGCTCGAGATAACGCCGGGAACATTCGAGCGCCGAAAGCTTTTCTTCTTTGATGTCGGATTTCCACGGCAACACCGGTTTCGTCGGGTCGATATGGAAGTTCGATAACCAAGATTTAGCCGACGTGACCAGCCGATCCGGAATCAAGGCGCCGTGCTCCCGGGCGAAGTGGCCCACGATCGGCCCGGCACCGCTTTCCTGCCAGGGAAGACGTAACCGGTCTGCCGGAAACTCATTCGGGTGCGGAATATAAATTGCCGACGGAAGTGTTAGCTTTTCACCAACCCGGTTTGGACCAAGCAACTGGGTGATCTCGACCATACCGGTACGATCGGTGTCCAGTTCTTCGACCGCGACCGCGCTGTTACTGGTTCCCAGATCGATTCCGAGACTGAAACGTGCGCCTGATGCGTCACGCCCTGCACTTGAATTGTGAACGAAAGATTCCACTGAACTCCAGCTAGAGTGTCATAAGTGGAAACGGCGTCAACGCCGGGAAGGCGGGTTCGGGCGTGTGGTTGAAGCCGGACTGGATCGGAGCCCGCCATGGTGGGCTCCGGTTAAATCCGATTTCGACCGCATGGCCATAGGGCGACTCCCAGTTGACGCCGTTTACGTGCGTTCATGGCGTTCATGCCATTCCCCTCTTTCACCCCAACTCCACCTCCGCCGGTGCGATGGCCGGGAGGCCTTCGGTTTTGGTGCTCCTTGGGAGTTTCACGTAATCTGTCTTCCAGCCCTTGTGAATTAATTTGCCGGTGAATGGTGGATCTCCGCTAATTTTC
>JAFAVN010000216.1 GCA_019242435.1 Verrucomicrobiota bacterium
AAATGGCTCTTCATTAAATTGTTTAACGAGCACACTCAAAGCTTATTGAACAATCATTTGGCGGAAGAGGCCTGGCTCCAACTATTATTGATCAATCTCGGGCGTTGGATCGAGGGCGAACGGCACCAGGACCTGCTGCCGGTCGAACCCGATAGTGACGTACTGCATCTCTGGCACATTGTTCACGAGTCCGTCGGCAGATCACAGGAGTTCGTTCATCAGATCGGCAGGGTGCCGAATTACGACTCCGTCAGGCACCGGTTCAAGAGCATCTTTGGTGTCTCGCCGACTCAATTGCTTTTTCGGTTGAGAATGCAAAAAGCGACCAATCTGCTCCTGGAAACACCGCTTACCATCAAAGAGATCGCTGACCAATTAGGGTATGAACGTCAGCACGATTTCGCGAAGGCGTTTCGGAAGTATGCGGGCCGGAGTCCGACCGGCTGGAGGACCGAGCCGTTTCCCCAGGATGTTTCGTTCAATTCCAAACAAGCTAAATGATTCTCCATCGCAGCCAAAGCGAAGTCGGCGGATACGGGTAACCTAGCTGCGAGTTTCATGTTCCCACCTTCGAGAACGCAATAATGAGAACAGCGATTTTAGGTGCCGGCGCCATGGGTAGCGTAATTGGAAGTTTTCTGACGGAGGCCGGCGCCGAGGTTGTATTGGTTGATATTTCCAAACCAATCGTTGACGCGATCACTTCCAACGGCCTGCTGGTAGTCGATAGAGAGGGTAACGAAAAGGCGGTTCGGATCGCTGCCACAACCGACGTGTCAAGTCTTGGGGTAGTCGACCTCCTGATTGTATTTGTTAAATGCTATCACACGGAGGCCGCCGTCAGTAGCGCTCTTCCGGTCCTCGGAAAAAATTCTATCGTGCTCTCCCTCCAGAACGGTTGGGGTAACGCCGGGCGGATCAGCAATATTGTAGGGGCGGAAAGAGTATTGGTGGGAGTCAGTTACCACAGTGCGACCGTATTGGGTCCCGGCCGGGTCAGACATGCCGGTCAGGGGCCGACTTTCCTGGGAGAGTTGAATGGAAAAGCGAGTGAGCGGGCCGACAGAGTAGCCAGCTTTCTTTCTGCGGCCGGACTAAAGGCCGAGGCGTCCTCCGAAGTCTTGAAAGAAATATGGTCAAAGCTGGCTCTGAATGTAGTGACGCTCCCGACCTCGGTGTTAGCGCGTATTACTGCTGACCAGCTTTTAAAAAGCGCCGAGATGCAGGACCTGATGCAAAAACTGTTGCAAGAGGTGACGACCGTGGCTGCCGCGCAACAGATCAGTTTGGATTTCGATCAAAGATGGGCCGGCATTACGGCCTTGTTGCAACGCCTCGCTCCGAACACCAAGGGCTCCATGTTCCAGGATATAGAGAACCAGCGGAGGACGGAAATCGACGTAATCAACGGCGCGATCGTAGAAGCTGGAGAACGATTTGGTATTTCGACGCCGTATAATCGCGCGATGTTTAGCCTGGTGAAAGCATTGGAAAGCAGCTTTAACTGACGGCCGGAGCTCGCCGCGGAAGTTGACCTCGAATTTTGATGAGTGTGACAATTCGCTATTTTGGAGTGGCGGCCTACGAGTTGCTTGACTGCGATGGGAGACGCATTTTGGTAGATCCCTTTCTTGACGAAAATCCCGGCAGCCCGGTTAAGTCCCACCAGCTTGACGCGCCCGATCTCATTCTGGTTTCTCATGCGGCCGCGGATCATCTAGGTGATACCGAGGCATTGGCCCTGCGGACGGGCGCTCCGGTTGTCTGTGGCGGTGAAGTAAAAGCTTACCTGGTAGCGAAGGGCGTGCCTCCGGGCCAGATTAGAGCGACCACCTGGGGAATCGCGGTTGAGGTCAATGGAATAACTATCCAACCGGTCGAGTGTCATCACTGGTCGCAGATCCAGATGCCGGACGGAACTTTCGCGAGCGGCGTGCCGATGGCCTTCATTATTACTCTGGCGCCCGAGACGCGTTTCTATCATTACGGGGACACATCGATTTTCTCGGATCTGAAGCTTCAGGCAGAATTGTACCGGCCGACCATTGGCTGCGTAGGAATCGCGAACCCATTGGAAATTCTACATCGTTTTCCTATGCCAGGCAGAATGGTTACCGCGGAGATGAGTCCTCGGGAAGGCGCTCTGGCTGCTCAGTGGCTGGGGCTGGAAACGGTGTTGCCGTGCCACTATATCAATCCTTCGTGCCCTGAAGTCGAAGAATTTCATCAATATCTCGCTTCTGCCAAGGCCCGAGGGCTGAAAGTTCCCGAATCGGTTGTGTTAGCCCCAGGCCAGAGCTTTAAAGCAGCATGAAAGCCGCCATCTTCGAGGCTCCCCACCGAATGCGATTAGGTACGTGGCCTGATCCGGTACTCGGCCCAAAGGATGTGATCGTTGCGGTTAACGCCGCCGGGATTTGCGCCGGCGACCTCTACATTTATTCCGGCAAGAACCCGTACACCGAATACCCGGTCATAGGTGGACATGAAATTTGT
Source organism: Verrucomicrobiota bacterium (assembly GCA_019242435.1). Classification (GTDB taxonomy): domain Bacteria; phylum Verrucomicrobiota; class Verrucomicrobiia; order Chthoniobacterales; family JAFAMB01; genus JAFAVN01. Next base: position 2,497 of record JAFAVN010000216.1, read on the forward strand.
GGAACTATCCTTGAGACCGGGCCTGAGGTGGACACTGTCGTTTCAGGACAGTTGGTGGTCGTTGAGCCCTTCTTAAGCTGTGGCAAGTGTTATCCGTGTCGCGTTGGAAAGCCAAATTGCTGCGCCAATCTACAGATCATCGGGGTGCATCGACCTGGAGGATATGCGGAGTATGTCTTAGTGCCGGCGAGTCACGTTCACGTGGTTCCGGATGGAATTGCTCCTTTTACGGCGTCGTTTGCCGAACCCATCACCATCGGTATCCATGCCTGTCGACGAGGGCAAATAACTGCGTCTGATTATGTGTTAGTGCTGGGTTGCGGCCCAATCGGGCTCGCTATCATCGAGGTGGCTTTGAACCGTCAGGCTCGGGTAGTAGCCACAGATGTGGTCGCTTCGCGCCTGGCGGTCGCTAAGAGACTAGGCGCAGAGACCCTTATCTCTGATGAAAAACTAGCGGAAAATGTCCTCACCCAAACGGCAGGCGAAGGCGCGCCCGTAGTAGTTGAAGCCACCGGGAACGTGTCTGTTATGCAATCGACAGTCGATCTGGTGGCAGCGGGCGGCAGGATCGTAATTGTCGGGTTGGTCGCAAAAGGGGTTAAGGTCAGCTTACCTGGTCTGGAATTTACCCGCAAAGAGTTGTCAATCTTTGGATCTCGCACCGAGACGGGTTGTTTTGAGGAAGCGCTACAACTTTTGTCCGAGGGTAGAATGAAGTACCCGGAAATCGCCAGTGAATTTGATCTTTGGTCGGCTCCGGCCGTGTTCGCGGAGATCATGCGTGACCCCGCGGCCATACACAAGGGGGTACTGGTACCGCACTAAACAGTGACGTATGCGTTTATATTCTTTTCAGTTTCAAGGACTCACCCGGATAGGAGTGGCTTTACCTGGTGAGAAAGCCGTGTTGGATCTGGCCGAGGCCGCTCCGGATCTACCCGGGAACCCAATCGAGCTTATTACCAATTTCTCCCAATTCGCCGAGATCATCAATGACCGGGCCGGCTCAAAGCTGAGTTCAAAGTGGATGCGGGACCTGGAGACATTACCGCTGGTTGCGCCGATCCCGCGCCCCGGTAAGATCCTTTGCTCCGGTATTAACTACCGGTCTCATCTGGAAGAGAATCCTGACGCGATTTTGCCCGACGAGCCGTTCTTTTTTGCCAAATTACCTTCTACCGTTATCGGTCATAACCATCCGATCAAATACCCGAAGCTATCGCAACAGGTAGACTACGAAATTGAATTCGCAGCAGTGATTGGCAGGAAGATGACTAACACTACCGAACCAGAGGCGCTGGAGCACGTCTTTGGTTATACCATCCTGCACGACGTTTCCGCGCGCGATGTCCAGTTTCGAAATAGTCAGATTACCTTGGGTAAAAACTTTGACACCTTTTGTCCGATCGGGCCTTGCGTGGTTACCCGGGATGAGATTCCACGGCCTGATCGGATTGGGCTCAAGACGTTTGTTAATGGACAAAAGATGCAGGACGGTTCGACCGCGGATTGGCTGTTCAGTCTGCCTCAGTTGCTCAGCTTCCTTTCTCAAAGAATAACCTTAGAGCCGGGTGACATTGTCAGCACAGGCACTCCTGCCGGAGTGGGTGTATTTCGGAAGCCGCCTTTATTCTTGCATCCCGGCGACGTCGTTCGCCTGCAAGCTGATCAGATTGGAATTTTGCAGAACGAAGTAATCGCAGACGTAAACTAACCTGAATGGAATCCCCCCAAATCAAAATGAACGAACATCGTGAACCTAGCGTCACGCGACGAGACGCGATTCGCTCGGCCAGTGTTTTGGCCGGAGCGACTTTACTGGCCGGTGTGGTTGCACCGGAAAAGTCATTTGCCCAATTGAAGGCCAAATCAGATACTGGCGAAAGCAACAGTAACGAAGAGTACGTCTGGCTGTCGGCGAACGCGAACCTCCCACTGTTTGTCGCGCACGATCATCCGGCGCTCAGACTCATCGGTGAGACACTAGGAGTCAAGGTAACAATTGCTGGTCCGAACAGCGTTGATATACGCGGTTGGTTGAAGTGGTTGAGCAGACTACGGCTCGCAAGCCGGCAGGCATGATGGTAGTTGGTTGGGATCCCAGCGCGTTAGTCCCTGCGATCAACAGTGCGATTGAAGCCGGCATTCCGGTGGTGTGCGTCGACGCGGATGTACCCAACAGCAAACGCTACTCGTTCATCGGGACTGATT